>NZ_DASZTJ010000048.1:0-18797 GCF_035548235.1 Rhodopila sp. | reverse complement strand
TCTGTTCGATCAGGTCATCGGTGCCGTCATGGGCGGATCCCAGGACGGTTCGGCGCCCGGGCCGGCGGCGCTGCTGGAGACCATCGTCAATCACGAAGGCGGACTGAACGGCATCCTGCAGAAGTTCCAGGACGCGGGCCTTGGCGACGTCGTCAACTCCTGGGTCGGACAGGGCCAGAACCTGCCGATCTCGGCGGACACGGTACACCAGGTCCTCGGCTCCGACATGGTCCAGCAGCTTGCCGCCCGCACCGGCCTGCCGATCGACCAGATCGGCGACATGGTGGCGCAGCACTTGCCGCAGGTCGTCGACGGCCTGACGCCGAACGGCCAGGTCGAGGCGAACAGCGGATCGGAGTTGGTCGCCCTCGGCGCCTCGCTGCTGAAGTCGCGCTTCGGCATCGGCTGAACGCCAGCGAATCCAAACCGGAAGGAGATTCCATGAGAGCGATCATTCTCGCCGTCCTGCTGAGCGTGACGGCCGCGCAAGCCTGGGCCGACAGCGCCTCCTGCACCGCGCAGGCCACCGACAAGAAGCTGGCCGGCGCGGCCAAGACCAGCTTCATGACCAAGTGCAAGGCGACGGCCCAGGCCAGTTGCGACGCGCAGGCCAAGGACAAGAAGCTGGCCGGGGCCGCGAAGACCAGTTTCGTGAAGAAATGCGTCGCCGACGCCGCCGGCTGACCCTGGGCCTCCTGAAAGGATCGTTTCCATGCTGATCAAGAGACTCGCGATCGCCGGCATCTCCCTCATGCTGGCGATCGGCGGCGCCCAGGCACAGACGACCACGACGCAAACGACCACGCCGAAAACGACCACGCCGAAAACAACTGGCACGAAGTCCACCACGCCCCCGGCGACAACGACGTCCCCTGCCGCGACGTCCCCTGCCGCGACGTCCCCTGCCGCGACGACCGCCACCAAGCCGACCAGGCACCCGTCGACGCATGCCGCCTCCACCGTGCCTGCCGGGACCAAGGTGAACCTGAACACCGCGACGGACGAGCAGATCGATTCCCTGCCGAGCGTCGGCAAGGCGCGCACCAAGGTGATCGTCACGGAACGCGCGAAGAAGCCGTTCAAGGATTGGGACGACTTCGCGACGCGGATGCAGCACACCTCCGTCAACAAGGGCGTGCTGGCGAAGATCCAGAACCAGGTGACGTTCTGAGGCTTGCCGGGCCGGCATCGCCGTAAGCAGCCGCGCGCGAGACCGGCCCGGCAGGACGCTTCGGGATTTGGACGAAGCAGTCCGCCCCTCGTCACGGCGGACGCGCCGCCATCCATGGAAGGGCCGCCATCCATGGAAGAGAACGGCGCATGGTAGACCCCCGCCCGCCGTGACGACGCATAGAGGGGCCTGTCCCGACCCGTCTTAGCGCCTGCGGGCCTGCTCCCTTCCTGCCCGCTCCTTCTGACGCCCGCTCCTTCTGGCGCCCGCTCCTTCTGGCGAACCCGCGCAGTCGCGTATCCGAGCGTGCCCGCCATCGGTGGGCCGGGGGCGCAGTGCCTATGTTCCCCCCCACCGGATTACATCCTCGCAACCCGGACAAATTCCTCCACTACGCAAATGCGACTTAGTTGCAAGAATGCACGCCCGCGCCTATAGAGCGGTCCGACCCCAAGGGTGGCGAACGGAGAAGGAGGTCGCCGCATGACATCTGTACCCACGCCTTGACGAACCCATGTTAGCCACTTTCGTCATCGGCCTGCGTGAAGGCCTCGAGGCTGCGCTGATCGTCGGCATCATCGCCGCCTTCCTGCGCAAGAACGGCCGTCCCCTGACCGCCATGTGGATCGGCGTCGGGTTGGCCGTCATCCTCTCGATCGCCGTCGGCGTCGGCCTGGACCTCGTCGAGCAGGCCCTGCCCCAGGCCGAACAGGAAGCCATGGAGACGGTCATCGGCGCCGTCGCCGTCTTTTTCGTCACCGGCATGATCGTCTGGATGAACAAGCACGCCCGCGAGCTCAAACGCGAGCTCGAAGCCCAGGCTGCCGAGGCGCTTGGCCATACCGGCTCCCTGGCGCTCGCGGTCATGGCGTTCCTCGCGGTCCTGCGGGAGGGGTTCGAGACCAGCGTCTTCCTGCTGGCCACCTTCTCCGCCGCGCAATCCGCCGTGCTGGCCGCGGCGGGCGCGATCCTGGGCATCCTGCTCGCCATCGTCATCGGCTGGGGCATCTACGCAGGGGGCGTCAGGATCAACCTCGGCCGCTTCTTCCGCATCACCGGCGCGTTCCTGATCCTGGTCGCGGCCGGACTCGTGCTCAACGCGCTGCGCACGGCGCACGAGGCCGGGTGGCTGAACGCCGGCCAGCAGGCCACCGTCAACCTCGGCTGGATCGTCGCGCCGGGCACCGTCCGCTCCGCCCTGATCACCGGCGTGCTGGGCATTCCGGCCGATCCAAGGTTGATCGAGGTCATCGGCTGGTTCGCCTACCTGGTTCCGGTGTCGCTGTTCATCTATTGGCCTGCCGCAAGCCGGCCGTCGCCGCGCGGGGTGGTCCGGCTGCAGACCGCGGCCGGCGCGGTCCTGGCGCTGCTGGCGGCGGGGCTTGCGATCGGTATGCCCGCTCCCCGGCTGGACCTGCCCGAACGCGCGCCGATCGTCGGCGCCGACGGGGCTGTGGCCGGCACTGTGCGGCTGGGCGCGGATGCTGCCAGCCTGGAACTGGAGCGCAAGGACACTGCCGCCGCCAGCATGAGGTTCGGCTCCCCGGCGCAGTCGGAGGACCATGACGGCATCATGGCCCAGGTTTCGCGCGTCGAGGGCAGCGCGACCCCCGACCATGCGCCGGCGCGGCTGACGCTGGACCAGCTTCTGCCGCTGGTCGGCGGCCGCATCCCGGTGGGGCTGAGCCCGCACCTCTATCCCGGGCCGTATGACGCCGCCTGGCGGACGGACCGCACGCTGCAGGTCTGGACGGTCCACGGCGTGCTGCTGGACGCCTCGGAGCAGGTCAGGAGCATCGTCTCGCTTTCGGGCGGCGGCCTGCGCTTCCCCCGCGTCGTCAGCATCAGCGGAGGCGATCCGGCCCTGTCCGGCGGCTGGACGGTCTCCCCCGAGTACCGGAACCGGGCGGCCGCCGCGCTGGCCGGCCTGGAGGCCCGCCGTGCCGAATACCGGCTTTGGGCCGAACAACTGCCGCTGGCGCTGCTTCTCGCGGCGATCGTCACCTGGGGGTTCGCCGCCCGTAACCGGGTACGGCTGCGCCGTTCCGTTTCCCTTGGCGGCAGCCAGGCCGCTGCGTCTTCACGAGGATCCGCTGTGCCGCACGCTCATCTGACACGACAGTTTCTGATCTTGGCTGGACTGGGGGCCGGATTGGGGGCCGCCGCGTTCGCGCCGAACCCTGCCTGGGCGCAGTCCAGGCCCCCGGCGCCGGTGAAGAACGGCGTCTCCCAGGTCGCCATCACGCTGACGGGGGAGAACGGCGGTGCCTGCGCCTTGGACCACGACACCGCGAAGGCCGGGCCGATCACCTTCACCGTCACCAACAAGACGGCGACCGGGATCACCGAGGTCGAACTGCAGAGCAACAACCGGATCATCGGCGAGAAGGAGAACCTCGCCCCCGGCCTGCCCTCGGTCGCGATGACGCTGACGCTGGGCGGCGGCACGTACCAGGTCTATTGCCCCGGGGCCAAGAAGGAGATGCTGGCCTTCACCGTGACCGGCAAGGCGGCGCCGCAGGCCAGCGGCAGCGTCGCCGACCTGCTGAACCAGGGCGCCAAGGAATACGCGAACTACGTCAACGGCGTGGCCGACGCGATGGTGACGGCCGTGGCCAACCTGAAGACCGCGATCGACGCCGGCGACCTGGCGAAAGCGAAGGAGGCCTATCCGCTGGCGCGTCCGTTTTATGAACGCATCGAGTCCGATGTCGACGGCTTCGTCATCCCCGGCTTCAAGGCCACCGACAACGCCGGCAACCTGGACTACCTGATCGACATGCGCGCCTCCAACCTCGACCCCAAGGTCGGCTGGCACGGGTTCCACGCGATCGAACGGGACCTGTTCGGCAAGGGACAGATAACAGACGAAACGAAACAGCTCGCGGCCGAGCTGGCGATGAACACCGGCCGCCTGGACAAGGTGGTGAAAGGGCTGAGCTATAAGCCCGAGGACCTGGCCAACGGCGCGGCCGACCTGCTGGAAGAGGTCCAGCGCAGCAAGATCAGCGGCGAGGAGGAATCCTATAGCCACATCGACCTGGTCGACTTCGCGGCCAACGTCGAGGGTGCGGAGCAGGCGTTCGCTTTCCTGGAGCCTGGCCTGGGGAAGATCGATCCCGACCTGACGAAGCAGGTGCGCGACCAGTTCACCAAGGTGCATGCGCTGCTGGAAACCTATCGCGATCCCGGCATCCCCGGCGGCTACAAGATCTATACGGCGCAGGTGAAGGCGGAGGACGCGGTGAAGCTCAGCAAGACCATCCAGGCGTTGCAGGAGCCACTGTCGAGGATCGCCGAGAAGGTCGCCACCGCGGGGACAGCAGAATGACCGACCAGACGAAAGGCCGGCTGTCGCGCCGGGGACTGCTGACCACCGCCGGCGTCGGCACCTTGGGTGCCGTCGCTCCGGCCATGGCGCCCGGCGGGTCACAGGCGGCGCCGGCGGCGGGGATGGAGGACATGGTCGACCTGACCCGCTCCTATCCGTTCTACGGCAAGGGCGAGCAGGCCGGCGTCCGCACGCCGCCGCAGCGGCATGTCCTGTTCATGACCTTCGACCTCACCACCAGACAGCGGGCGGACCTGCAGGTGCTGCTGGCGCGCTGGTCGGGGGCGATCGCGCAGATGATGCGCGGCGAGACGGTGGGCCGCGTCGAGCCGTCGCAGCCCAACGCCGTGGGGTTCGATACGGGTGAGGCGCTGAACCTGGGACCGGCGTCGCTGACCGTGACCGTCGGCTTGGGGCCGAACGTGTTCGGCGAAACCTTCGGCCTGTCGGGGCACAGGCCCGCGCTGATGCGGCCGCTGCGGGAACTGCCCAGCGACGCGTTCGTGCCGGGGCTGACCGGGGGCGACTTGTCGCTGCAGGCCTGCGCGGACGACCCGCAGGTCGCGTACCACGCGATCCGCGACCTGGCGCGCATCGCCAAGATGACCGGCTTCGCCGAGACGCGCTGGACCGTGATGGGGTTCGGCAGGGCATCGGCGGGACGGGGCCAATCGACGCCACGCAACCTGCTGGGGTTCAAGGACGGGACGCGCAACATCAAGGACGATCCTGATTTCGAGAAGTTCGTCTGGATCAAGGACGGCCCGGCCTGGCAGCAGCGCGGCACCTACCAGGTCGTGCGCAAGATCCAGATGCAGATCGAGAACTGGGACACCGACCGGGTCAGCGACCAGAACAACGTGCTCGGCCGGCACAAGGTCTCTGGCGCGCCGCTGACGGGGAAGGAGGAGTTCGACACGCCCGACTTCAAGCAATTGGGGGAGGACGACAAGCCGCTGATCCCGGAGACGGCGCATATCCGCCTGGCGGCGCACGAGAACAACGGCGGGCTGAAGATCCTGCGCCGGTCCTACAACTATACCGACGGGATCAACCGGTACGGGTTCCTGGATGCCGGACTGCTGTTCATCGCGTACATGAACGATCCGGCGCATTTCGAGACGTTGCAAACGAAACTTGGTGCGTCGGATGCGCTGAACGAATATATCTCCCACATCGGGTCGGCGGTCTTCTTCGTCCCGCCGGCGCCGCGGGAAGGGTCGTATATCGGGGCGGCGCTGTTCGCCTAGGGGGTGCGCCTAGGGGTGTGGCGGCACCCCTCATCCGAACGCGGCGAACACCTCTTCCAGCGCCTTCAACTGGTTCCCCGCCGCCGAGGAGGGGACCAGGATCGGCGTGCGCACCCCGGCTTCCCGCCACGCCTCCACGCCCTCGCGCACCTTCGCGGCAGGGCCGAACAGCGAAGCGTCCGCCAGCCATTTGTCGGAGAAGTAGCGGGGGACGTCGCCGTCCCGGCCCTCAGCGATCGCCGCCTCGATCGCGTCCATCTCCTCATGATACCCCGCCTCCCGCCAGTAGTTGCGATAGTTCGGCAGGAAACCATAATGCGTCAGCGCCTTGCGGCAGACCGCCTTCGCCGCTTCCACGTCGTCGCTGATGCAGGTGGGCAGCATGTTGCCGATGAAGAACGACGGGTCGTTCCGCTTCGGGTCGGGCAAGGCGGCCAGGGATGCGGCCATATGGGATCGCGAGGCATTGGCGAACACCACGCCCTCGGCGATCTCGCCCGCCAGGGCGACCATCCTGCGGCGCAGCGCCGCCACGATGATCGGCGGCAGCACCCCCAACCCCTCCTGCGCTCGGAACCGCTCGACGAAGGAGCGGATGTCGCCCAGCGGCTTGCCGGGCGTCACGCCCATCCGGACATGCGCCGGTCCATGCGCCACGCCGATGCCCAAGGCGAAGCGGCCGCCGGACACCTCGTGCATCATCGCCGCGCTCTGGGCGAAATCGCCGACGGTGCGCTGGTAGATCGGTGCGATTGCCGTGCCGAACGGAATCGTGGTTGTATTCCAGGCAAGCGCCTCGCACAGCGACATGTTGCCGAACATGCTGGGCGAGTAGATGCCCGCGAAGCCGCGCCGTTCGATTTCCTGCGCCAACTCCACCGTCCGGCGACGCCGGGACGGGACGGCAACGAGACTCAGCGCGGGAAGCGATGGCGGCATGGAGCGTTCCTTGGGTGTTTGACGACAGACTAACCGCCGCCTGCCCTCCGCGGCAATGTGAGCGGCCCCGCCGCTTGCGGCAACGTGACGGATATTTCACCACCGGTCTTATAAGCACACAGTATGGTGTTTTGCTCCGACTGGGACCGACCGCATGCCTGAACCTCGCCGCCCCATGACGCGCCGCCTGCTCCCGCTGGGCGCGCTGGGGATGGTCCTGCTGGCGCTGACGCTGGCGGGACTCTCGCTGCGCGTCCCCGGCACGGATAACGTTGGAACCCCGGAACGGTATGACTGGCTGGTGGCGCTGCTCTGCGCGTCGGCCTGCGTCTATCTGGCGGCGGTCTGGGCGTCGCTGCGCTGGCCTCCGCCCCCATGGGCGGTCTGGCCCATGCTGGCGCTGGCCGTCGCGCTGCGCCTGCCGCTGATCGTCTCGCCGCCGATCCTGTCGAGCGACGTCTACCGCTATGTCTGGGACGGACGCGTGCAGGCCGCCGGGATCAACCCGTATCGTTACGTACCGGACGATCCGGCGCTGGCATCCCTGCGGGACCAGGCGATATTCCCGCACATCAACAGGGCCAGCTACGCGCACACGATCTATCCGCCTGCCGCGCAGGTGCTCTATGCGCTGGTCGGACGGGTCTGGCCGACCGTCACCGGCATGAAGCTTGCGATGATGGGCTGGGAATGCCTTGCCGTCGCCTGCCTGTGGGGCCTGCTGGCCGCGGCCGGACTGCCGACCGCGCGGCTGCTGATCTACCTCTGGAACCCGCTGGTGATCTGGTCGTTCGCGGACAACGGGCATATCGATGCGATGGTCGTCGGCCTTGTGGCGCTGGCGCTGTGGCTGCGCGTCCGGCGCGCGCGCTGGACCGGCATCGTGCTGGGCCTCGCCGTCGCCACCAAGTTCCTGCCGGCGGTGATCGCGCCGGCCCTGTGGCGGCGGCGCGATGGATGGCTGATGGCCGGCCTCGCCGCGCTGACCGTGGCCGCGCTCTATGCCATCTATGCCGGCGTCGGCTGGCAGGTGTTCGGCTTCCTGTCCGGCTACGGGCGGGAAGAAGGGTTGGACTCGGGCGCCGGCTTCTGGCTGCTCGACCTGCTGCGGCGGATCGGCCCGCTGCCCCGCTGGGTGGCGGCGGCCTATATCGGGGCGGCGGTGACGCTGCTGGCCGCGCTGGGGGCGTGGATCGCGTTCCGCCGGCGGCCGGAAGGCGCGGTTCCCGTCGCCGCCTCGGCGGGGCTGCTGATGACCGTGCTGACCTTTGCCGTCAGCCCGCATTATCCCTGGTACTTCGCCTGGCTCTCGGTTCCCTGCGTGTTGGCGCCCAGCCCGGCGATGCTGTGGCTGGCGGCGGCGCCGGTGCTGATCTACGCGGCGGGTTATGGCGACAGCCTGCTTTGGTCCTGCCTGCTCTATGGTCCGACGCTCGCGCTCGTTTCCTTTCGGTTGATGAATGGAGGCCTCGTTGCCCGTCCCGACGCCGACTGATCCACGACGATGCTTCGAGCCCTGGCGGGATGGCGGGCCGTGATGGAACCCGTCAGCGTCGTCATCCCGACCTTCAACGAAGCCGCCTCCATCGGACGGGTGATCGCGGAAATCCCGCGGCCGCTGGCGCATGAGGTCATCGTCGCGGACGGCGGCAGCGGCGACGGCACCCAGGCCATCGCGAGATCGCTGGGTGCGCGCGTGATCGATGCAGGCCGCGGATACGGGCGCGCCTGTCACCTGGGCGCCGAGGCCGCGGAGACCGAGGTGGTGGTGTTCCTGGACGGCGACGGTGCGGACCGGGGCGACCTGTTGGACCGCGTTGCCGGACCGATCCTGGCAGGCACACATGATTTCGTGCTGGCATCACGCACGCGCGGGGTGCGGCAGCCGGGGTCGATGCTGTGGCACCAGGTGCTGGCCGGACGGCTCGCGGGGTTCGGCATCGGCGCGCTGTACGGCATCCGCTACAGCGACATGTGTGCCTACAGGGCGATCAGGAAGGAAACGCTGGCGCGGCTGGACATGCGGGAGATGACGTACGGCTGGAACATCGAGATGCAGATGAAGGCCGCGCGGGCGGGGTTGCGGATCCTGGAGGTCCCGATGCCCTATCGCTGCCGGTTCGGCGGGGAGTCGAAAGTGGCCGGGTCGCTGCGGGGCACCCTGCGGGCCGGCGGGAAGATCGTTTCGACCTTCGTGCGGGTGGCGCGGGAGTAGCGGCGGCACTTTCCCCGTCCCTTCCCGATCCCCCGCACCGCCTCTACGATGTCCGGGAACCGCCATAGGGGGAAACCATGCACTGGACCGATCGCCGCGAGCGTTACCGCGCCACCATCGCCGGCAACGACTGCATCCATCCCGGATCGGTCTACGACGCCATATCCGCCCGCATCGCCGAGGAACTGGGCTTCGAGATCGGCATGTTCGCCGGCTCCATCGCCTCCTTCACCGTCCTCGGCGCGCCCGACCTGATCGTGCTGACGCTGACCGAATTCGCCGCCCAGGTCTACCGCATCAACCGCGCGGGCAAGCTGCCGCTGATGGTCGATGCCGACCATGGCTACGGCAACGCGCTGAACGTCATGCGCACGGTGCAGGAACTGGAGACGTCGGGCGTCGCCGCGCTGATGATCGAGGACACGCTGCTGCCTCGCGCCTTCGGCGAGAAGAAGCCGTCCGTGATCTCGCTGGAGGAAGGCGTCGGCAAGATGAAGGCCGCCCTGGCAGCGCGCGAGGACAAGGCGCTGACCATCATCGGCCGCACCAGTTCGCCGTCGATCACCGGCCTGGCGGATGGCGTCAGGCGGCTGAAGGCGTATGAGGCAACCGGCGTCGACGCGCTGTTCATCGCCGGCGGGCTCACGCGCTCCGACCTGGATGCCATCGCCGCCGAGGTGAAGGTGCCGCTGATGCTGGGCGGCGTGTCCGGCGACATGCAGGACAAGGCGTACCTGGCCAGCCGCGGCGTGCGTGTGGCGCTGCAGGGGCACCAGCCCTTCTCGGCCGCGGTGAAAGCGACGTATGACACGCTGAAGGCCTTGCGCGAGGGCACCAAGCCCAAGGACCTGGCGGGGGTCGCCTCGTCCGAGATGATGGCGAAGGTGACGCGCGAGGGCGACTACAAAAGCTGGACGGAGAAGTTCCTGACGTGACCATTCTATCCGGCAAGGCTCGGTTGGCCGGGATCACCGGCTGGCCGGTCGGCCATTCCCGATCGCCCCGGCTGCACGGGTTCTGGATCGACCGTTACGGCATCGACGCGGCCTATGTGCCGCTGCCGATCGAGCCGGCGCGGTTCCCCAAGGCGATACGCGGCCTGATGTATGCCGGGTTCGCCGGCGCGAACTGCACCATCCCGCACAAGGAAGCGGCCTTCGCCGTCTGCGACGCGGTCGACGAGTCGGCACACCGCGCGGGCGCGGTGAATACGCTGGTGTTCCAGGACGGCACGATAAGCGGCAGCAACACCGATGGCTGGGGCTGGCTGGAGAACTGTCGCGCGCACGGCGTCGACCCTGCCTCGGGCCCCGCCTTGCTGCTGGGCGCCGGCGGTTCGGCACGCGCCATCGCGGCGGTGCTGCTCGATCGCGGCGTGCGCGTCTCCGTCAGCAACCGCACGCGCGAACGTGCCGATGAGCTGGCCGCCGCGCTCCCGGGGCTGGAGGTGGTCGACTGGGACCGCCGCTCCGACGCGCTGGCCGATCATGCGATGCTGGTGAACACGACATCCCTCGGGATGGCGGGGCAACCGGCGCTGGACGTCGACCTGTCGCGCGCGAACGACGCGCTGACCGTGTCCGACATCGTCTACGTGCCCCTGGAAACGCCGCTGCTGGCGGCGGCGAAGGCGCGCGGGCTGCGCTGTGTCGAGGGCCTGGGCATGCTGCTGTACCAGGCGGTGCCGGGATTCAGGGCGTGGTTCGGCGTCGATCCGGTGGTGGACGACGACCTGCGGCGGTTCGTCGCGGCCGACCTGTTGTGAGGATCATCGGCCTTACCGGCGGCATCGGCATGGGCAAGTCCACCGCTGCCGCGGCTTTCCGCCGTGCCCGGATTCCCGTGTTCGACGCCGACCTCACCGTCCATCGCCTGCAAGCGCGCGGCGGCCGAGCGGTGAAGGCGATCGAGGCGGCGTTTCCGGGGACGACGCGGGACGGCGCGGTCGATCGGGCCGCGCTCCGCCAGGCCGTGCTGCGCGATCGGGCGGCGCTGGGGCGGCTGGAACACATCCTCCATCCGATGGTGGAGGATGAGGAACGCCGCTTCGTCCAGCGCGCCCGCCGCCGTCGCTGCCGCGCGGTGGTGCTGGACATCCCCCTGATGTTCGAGGTGAACGGGGACAAGCGGGTCGATACGGTCGTGGTCGTCTCGGCGCCGCTGGCGGTGCAGATACACCGCGTCGGCCTGCGCCGGCGCATGAGCAAGGCCGACATCGCCGCCATCATCGCCCGGCAGATGCCGGACGCCGAGAAGCGGCGGCGCGCGGACGTGGTGGTGAAGACCGGGCTTTCCCGCGCACACACCTTGCGAATCCTCCGCCGTTTCATCCAGGGTCTCGCGGATGAACCGAAGCGTCCTCTTCGACACTGAAACCACGGGCCTGGAGCCGCTGAACGGCGACCGGGTGCTGGAGATCGCGGCGTTGGAGCTGGTCAACGACCTGCCCACCGGCCGACATTTCCACTGCCTGATCGACCCGCAGCGCGACATCCCGACCGAGGCCAGCCGCGTCCATGGCTTCACCAGTGCCGACGTCGCCGGCAAGCCGCTGTTCGCCGACATCGCGGCGGACCTCCTGGCGTTCCTGGGCGATGGCAAGCTGATCGCGCACAACGCGCCGTTCGATTTCGGCTTCCTGGACATGGAATTCAGCCGCGTCGGCATGCCGCTGCTGGCGCGGGAGCGGATGGTCGATACGCTCGATCTGGCGAAGAAACGGTTCCCCGGCATGCCGAACAGCCTGGACGCGCTGTGCCGGCGGTTCGACATCGACCTGTCGGCCCGCACGACCCACAACGCCTTGCTGGACTGCCGGCTGCTGGCCGAGGTGTACGTCGAGCTGACCGGCGGCCGCCAGCGCGGCCTGTCGCTGGCGACGGATGAGCAGGCGGGGCCGATCACGGTCTATGTCCATACCGGTCCCCGGACGCCGCGGCTGATGGAGCCGACCGAGGCGGAACTGGCGGCGCACGCGGCGTTCCTGGCGCGGATCAAGGAGCCGATCTGGGCGATGGAATAACGGCGGCGTTGCCCGGCAACGCGAAAACCCTTGAAAGCGCGCCGGCGCTCTATTACCTTCCGTAACGCAAAATCAAGATCCGGGCCCCTCTGGCGGGACGCCGGCTTTCAGCCGGCCAACCTTGCGATGTCGGATCACCGCGCGGAATGCGGCGATCGATTGGCCCGGGACTTTGCCCTCTGTCGTTCCTCCGTGCGTCGTTGATGCTTCAGACAGGAGACCGACAGTCATGGACTATTATCCCAACAATCCCTCCCCTCATCCCACCGGCGGCTGGGCTGTGCAGCCCTATCCCGCCGCGGCCGTCGATTGGGGCCTGCGCAGCTTCATGCTGAAGGTCTTCAACCGGATGACGGGCGGCCTCGCGGTGACCGGCGTCGTGGCCTATGCCGCGGCCGAAACCGGGTTCTACACCCATATCGCCGGCACGCCGCTGGTATGGCTGGTGATGTTCGCGCCCTTCGCCCTGGCGCTGTTCCTGGGCTTTCGCGTCAGCCGCATGAGCCCCGGCGCCGCCCACGCCGCGTTCTGGGCCTATGCCGCGCTGATGGGCCTGTCCCTGGCGGGCATCTTCCTGGCCTATACCGGCGACAGCATCGCCCGCGTCTTCTTCATCACCGCCGGCACCTTCGCCGCGACCGCGGCCTGGGGCTATTCGACCCGGACGGACCTGACGCGGTTCGGCTCGTTCCTGATCATGGGCCTGATCGGTGTCATCATCGCCAGCGTGGTGAACCTGTTCATCGGCTCCAGCGCGATCCAGTTCGCCGTATCGGTGATCGGCATCCTGGTCTTCACCGGCCTGACCGCCTGGGACACGCAGCGGCTGAAGACGATGTACCTGGAGGCCGGCTATCCGCAGGGCGGCAGCGCCGGCAACCTGGCGATCCTGGGCGCGCTGACGCTCTACCTGGATTTCGTCAACCTCTTCATCTCCTTGCTGCAACTGGTCGGCGTGCGGCGCGACTGACTGGCTGATCGAGGCAAGAGGTCGACATGGACTGGCTGACGGACCCGCAGGTCTGGGCGGGGCTGCTGACGCTCACGGCGCTGGAGATCGTTCTCGGCATCGACAACCTGCTGTTCCTCTCCGTCCTGGTCGGCCGCGTCCAGGCCAGGCACCAGGCTCTCGCGCGGAGGCTGGGCCTCGGCCTGGCGCTGGGCGCGCGGCTGGTGCTGCTGGCCTCCATCAGTTGGATCGTGCACCTGACCCATCCGCTGGTGACGATCGGGGACCACGCCTATTCCTGGCGCGACGCGATCCTGATCGGCGGCGGCCTGTTCCTGGTCTATAAGGGCACGGCAGAGATCCACGCCCGGGTTGAAGGTGAACATGCCGAGGCCGGCCATACCGGCCCCCAGGCGTCGCTGGCGGGCATCGTGGTGCAGATCGCGCTGCTGGACATCGTGTTCTCGCTGGACAGCGTGATCACGGCGGTGGGGATGGTGAACGAGTTGCCGGTGATGGTCGCCGCGGTGTCGATCGCGATGGCGGTGATGCTGCTGGCGGCAGCGCCGGTGGCGGCGTTCGTGGAACGGCATCCGACGGTGAAGATGCTGGTGTTCTCGTTCCTGCTGATGATCGGCATGACGCTGATGGCGGACGGGTTCGGACTGCATCTGCCGAAAGGCTATGTCTACGCGGCGATCGGCTTCTCGGCTGGCGTCGAGGCGCTGAACCAGCTTGCGTCCCGGCGGGCCAGGCGGCGCCAGCGTCTGGCGCGCGAGGGGGCACGGGAGGGAGCGCGATGAGGACTGACGATCATCCGGCGCTGCGGCGCCTGCTGGACGCGCTGCCCGGCCCCGTCGGGCGATCCTATGCGTGGCTGATCCAGCCGCGGGCGCGATGGGTGCGGCTGCCGCTGGGCGTCGCGCTGATGCTGGGCGGGGTGTTCAGCTTCCTGCCGGTGCTGGGGATCTGGATGCTGCCGCTGGGCACGCTGCTGATCGGCGAGGACATCCCGCCCGTCCGCCGCGCGACCCTGGCGACGCTGGAAAAGACGCTGGCGCGATGGGATGCCTGGCAGGCGCGCCGGCGGCCGGACGCCGGCGCTACACTCGCTCCTCCATCCGCGCCGAGACCATGGCGCGAGCCGACCGGCGCGAAGACCACTCGCCCAGGATCGCCATCAGCGAGGTCGTCGCCATGAAGAACACCGAGGCGAAGAAGACCCAGCGCGGCATCGCATGATCCATGATCCAGCCGCCGATCAGCGGTCCGACGGTGCCGCCGATGTTGAAGCCGGTGGTGACGATGCCGAACACCCGGCCGAACGCCCCCGGCGGGGAGGCCGCGCGCACCAGCATGTCGCGCGATGGCGAGATCATCCCGGACAGGAAGCCCGCGAGGCCGAGGGCGCCGATGGTGCCGGCTTCGGTGATGTTGCTCATGCCCACGACCAGCACCAGCAGCGCGGCGGCGCCGAAGCCGAATGCGGCGACATCGCCGTGCCGCTTTGTCCTGTCGGCGATCACGCCGCCCGCCAGCACGCCGATGGCGGAGCTGAACAGGAACGAGGACACTGCCAGGTTGGCCGCGGACAGGGAGAACCCGTACACCGTCACCAGCGCCACCGCCGCGTAGTTGGTCAACGCGCCGGTCGACAGGCTCAGCAGTGCGAAGAAGCCGACCAGGCCGACGACCGCCGGTGTCAGCAGCGCCTTCATCGGGACACGGGCCGGCGGGGTCGCCGCCGCCGCGACGGCGCTCGTCCGGTCCAGCCAGCCGGCGCCCATCAGCGGAACCGCCACCAGCACGCCCGCCGCCCCGGCCGCGACGATGGCCGCCTGGTAGCCGAACGCCGTCGCACCCAGCAGCATCAGGATCGGCGCGATCGCGCCGCCCAGGAAGCCGGCAAAGGTGTGGATGGAGAAGGCCTTGCCCAGATGCACCGGCTCGATCACCGATCCCAGGATCGCATAGTCGGACGGGTGGTAGACCGCGTTCGCCACGCCCAGCAGCGCGGAGGCGGCAAGGATCCAGGCATAGACCGGGAACAACCCGATCGAGATGTAGCAGCATCCGCCCAGCAGCAGCCCGCCGATCAGCACGCGCCGCGCCCCGAACCGGTCGACCGCCCAGCCCATCGGCGCCTGCACCAGGCCGCTGACGACGTTGAACACGGTCAGCGCGAGGCCAAGCTCCACGAAGCCGAGGCCGAGGCGGGCCTTGAGGGTCGGAAACAACGGAACGAGCACGAAGTAGTAGTAGTGGCTGACCAGATGCGCCGTGCTAATCAGGCCAAGCGCTTTCGCCTCGTGCCGGGCGAATAGTTTTGGACGTTCCATGGCGACAGCATTACCAAACGTTTACGCTCTCGTCACCTCGGCGCTCGATACGCCAGGGTTACGCCAAGCAGGACGCTGGAGCCATCACGGAGGGGTGACGGGATGATCTACCTGGTTGCGATATTGCTGCCCTGGGTCGCGCTCCTGTTACGCGGGCGCGTCGTCCAGGGGGTGCTCTGCCTGCTGCTTCAGCTCACGGTGTTGGGATGGATCCCCGCGGCGATCTGGGCGGTGCTGGTGGTAAACAACGACAATGCCGAGCGGCGGCATCGGGAAATGATGGGTGCGCTGACGGAACGGTAGACGTGCCGGCCGCCGCGCGTCAGATCGCGAACTGGACCAGCGTTGCCCAGATCGCCAGGAGACCAAACACCGTCACCGTTGCCAGCAGATAGGATTTCATAAAGCCACCTCCTGATAAGAGGAGAATGGCGACGGATCGTGCGGGTTGCTGGGCGAGAACGTGGCGATTTTGGGTCTTTTGGTGACGGTCGCGAACCGGGCGGGGCCCGAGGGCGGTCTCTCGGGCGGGGCCCCAGGGCGGTCTCCCGCCCCCTGTCAGGTGCCGATCCCGCCGATCGCCAGATATTTGATCTCCAGGTAGTCCTCGATCCCGTATTTCGACCCTTCGCGCCCCAGGCCCGAGGACTTCATGCCCCCGAACGGCGCCTCCGCCGTCGAGATGATGCCTTCGTTGATCCCGACGATGCCGTATTCCAGCGCCTCGCCAACGCGGAAGATGCGGCCGACGTCGCGGGCATAGAAATACGCCGCCAGGCCGAATTCCGTGTCGTTGGCGAGCTTGATCGCCTCCTCCTCGGTCTTGAAGCGGAACAAAGGCGCGACCGGGCCGAAGGTCTCCTCCTTGAAGATCAAGGCATTGTGCGGGACGTTCGCCAACACCGTCGGCTCGAAGAAATTGCCGCCCAGCTTGTGCCGCTTGCCGCCGGTCACCACCGACGCGCCCAGCTTCAGCGCGTCCTGGATGTGCTCTTCCACCTTCGCCACCGCGGCGGCGTTGATCAGGGGCCCCTGGCTGACGCCGGGCTCCATGCCGTTGCCGACCTTCATCGCCTCCACGGCCGCTTTCAGCTTGGCGGCGAAGGCGTCGTAGACGCCGTCCTGCACCAGGATCCGGTTCGCGCAGACGCAGGTCTGCCCGGTGTTGCGGTATTTGCTGCCCATCGCGCCGACCACCGCCGCGTCCAGGTCGGCGTCGTCGAACACGATGAACGGCGCGTTGCCGCCCAGTTCCATCGACGTCTTCTTGATCGTCGGCGCGCATTGCGCCAGCAGCTTGGCGCCCACCTCGGTCGAGCCGGTGAACGATAGTTTCCTCACCAGCGGGTTCGCCGTCAGTTCCGCGCCCATCGCCGACGATCCGCCCGTCAGGATATTGCACACGCCCGCCGGCATCCCCGCCCGCTCGGCCAGCACCGCCAAAGCGAGCGCCGAGAACGGGGTCTGCGAGGCCGGACGGATCACGCCGGTGCAGCCCGCGGCCCAGCCGGGGCCGGCCTTGCGGGTGATCATCGCCGAGGGGAAGTTCCACGGCGTGATCGCCGCGAACACGCCGATCGGCTCCTTGGTCACCAGGATTCGGCGGCCCTTGGCGTTCTGCGGGATGGTGTCGCCGTAGATGCGCTTGGCCTCGTCGGCGAACCAGTCGATGAAGCTGGCGGCATAGACGATCTCGCCCTTGGACTCCGTCAGCGGCTTGCCCTGTTCGGCGGTCATGATGATGGCCAGGTCGTCGGCATTGGCCAGCATCAGGTCCGACAGCTTGCGCAGGATCGCGCCCCGCTCCTTCGCCAGCATCGCACGCCAGGCCGGATAGGCGGCGTTAGCGGCCTCGATCGCGCGGCGGGTCTCGGCGGTGCCCATGTTGGGGACGGTGCCGACCACGTCGCCGGTCGCGGGGTTCTTCACCGTGATGGTCCCGCCCGAATCGGCCTCGACCCACTTGCCGTTCAGGTAGTTCGCCTGGCGGAACAGCGAGGGGTCCTTCAGCGGCAGCGGCGCGACTTGGTTCAACATGGCGGGGTTCCTCCTTGCCCGGAACATAGGGCCGCACGGGCGGGATGTCAGGGGGCCTTGGCCGGCGGGATGGGATTTGGCCAAATGACCGCCATGGCGACCCGGCCTCCCCTCACCACTGCCGCTTTCCTGGTCCGGCACGCGCGGGAATCCCCCTCGGCGGTGGCTATCGAGACGGGAACCGAACGGATCACCTATCGGGACTTGGCGCAGCTTGTCGTGGCCGGACGGGATTGGCTGGTCCGGGCGGGCGTCGAGGCCGACCAGGTGCTGGGCGTCGTGCTGCCCGATCGCCGGACGCACCTGCTGGTCCTGCTGGCGGCCGAGGCGCTTGGGGTCACGACCATCTCGCTGTCCGAGGACGAGATCGGCGCGCCGGCCCGGCTGGGCCGCCTCTGCGACCGGATCGTCGCGCCAACGCCGATCCCGGGCGCCGATCCGGCCAGGCTGATCGTGCCGGATCCGGCTATCCTGGATCATGCCGGGGAAGAGCGGCCCCTGGATGCCCTGGTGCATCGCCCCCGCCCGGAGGCGCTGGTGCGGCTGATCAAGTCGTCCGGAACGACCGGACTGCCCAAGGTGATGGGGATGACGTTCCGCGTCCAGCAACTGACGCTGCGAAAGAACCTGATGGACGCGGCACCGCACGTCCTGCCGCGTCCGCATTACTTATGCATATACAATTTCTCGGTCCGGGGCTGCCACAGCCGCGCCCTTCTGACGCTGCAGCTCGGCGGTACCGTGTATCTGACCGGCGGAAGCGCTGCCGGCGAAATGATCGCCGCAGGCGTCGGGACCTATGCCCTGTTCCTGACGGGCGACCTGGAGCGGTTCGTGCGCTGGCCAAACCGCGACCTGTTCAATCCCGGGCTGCATATCGACGTGATCGGTTCCGCTGTCTCCGCACGGCTGCGGCAGGCGGTGGAAACCCAGATCACGCCGCACCTGACGGTCACGTACGGCGCCAATGAGGTCCATCACATCTCCGTCGTGGACGCGGACAATGTCGGGAGGCTGTTCCCGGACGTGCGCGTCCGGATCGTCGACGACGCAGGCAAGCAGGTCGCGCCGGGGGAAACAGGGTTGATCCACATCCGGTCCGATACGATGGCCGACGGATATATCGACGCCCCCGCACTGACGCGCGCGGCATTCGTGAAGGGTTGGTACCTGACGAACGACATCGGCTACCAGCCGACGCCCGAAACCTTGGTGGTGCTGGGCCGAGCGGATGCGATGCTGAATATCGGGGGGGTGAAGATCGCGCCGGATCCGATCGAGGCGCGGCTGAAGGCGATCCCCGGCGTTCGGGACGCGCTCGTCACCAGCATCGACGACATGCTGGACACCAACGTCATGCTGGTTGCCGTCGAAACCGAACCGGCCCGTCCCGGTCACGACCTCGCCGCCCAGGTCGGCACCATCGTCATGTCATACGTCGCCAGTTTCCAGTTCCTGGCGCTGGCGGCGTTTCCGCGCACCGAGACCGGGAAGATCCGACGGGAGGAGGTGAAGGCGCTGTATCGGGAGCGCGCCAGCCGGAT
>NZ_DASZTJ010000047.1:0-4269 GCF_035548235.1 Rhodopila sp. | reverse complement strand
TCCGGCACCGACAGGTCGTCCGGCCGCAGCGCCTGGGCCTTGTCATAGGCGGCGGCGGCCTTGTCGGGCTCGTTCAGCACCGCATAGGCGCGGCCGAGGCGCATCCAGCCGTCGAAATTCCCCGGATCGGCTTCCTGCTTGGCGGCAAGGCTGGCGACCATGCCGCGGATCATCGCCTCGCGCTGCGCCGCCGGCATCTGGGCCGCCTGTGCTTCCTGGGACGCCGTCGGACCCGGGGGCGTGCCGGTTGGGGTCGGTGCGCTGCCCTCGGCCAGTTTCGGCATCGGGAGTCCGGCCGTCTTCGCCGCCTGTGCGATCTGCCGGCCGATCCGATCGCGCAGCGGCGAATTGGACGGCAGGATGGCGAGCAGCCCCTGAAGCCCGTCGATCGCCTTGCGCGGCTCGCCGGCCTGCAGATGCGCCAGCGCCAGATAATAGCGCGCCATGGCATTGCCCTGGTCGGCGGACAGTACGTTCCGGAACGCCGCCTCGGCCGCCGGCGTGACCGTGCCGCCGGTCTGCATCACCAGCATCTCGGCATGGTCGGCCTCGATATCCGGCGAGTCCTGGCCCAGCGCGATCGCCTGCCGATACGCGGCCTCGGCGTGGCCCCAGTCACCCAGCGCCGCCAGGCCCCGGGCATAGCGAAGCCAGCCACCACCGTCCTTGGGGTTCTGCCGCACCTGCTCCGCCAACTGGTCCACCGCCTTGCGCATCTGTTCGCGCGGGCTGTTCGCGGTCTCCCGCGGCTGGGCGGAGAAGGGGATATCCGGCAGGTCGGGGGAGCCGAGATAGACATACGCCAGCACCGATCCGCCCCCGACCAGCGCCAGCACGAAGGCCGCCATCGCCGGGCTGCGGGTCAGCCGGACCTGCCGCGACGGCTCGCGGCTGGCGGCCAGCAGCCGGCGCTGGATCTCGATCCGGGCGGTCTCGGCCTCGGTGGCGGAGATCAGGCCGCGCGCGATGTCGCGGTCCAGTTCCTGCAACTGGTCGCGATAGACGGCCTGGTCGAACTGCGACCGGTCCGGCACCGGCCGGCTACCGGTCATCAGCGGCTTCAGGATGGGCAGGAGGGACAGGAACGCGAGCAGGGCGAACAGGAACGCCAGGATCAACCGCCCGACTCCCGCAACAGCGTATCCAGGTCTCGGCGTTCGTCCGCCGACAGGGCGGGGACCAGTTCCCCTGCCCGGCGCCGCCGCCGCACGATCCAAAGGAGCGATCCGGCCAGCCCGATCGCCAGGACGGCCGGGGGGCCGAACCACAGCAGATAGGTCGCCGGCTCGACCGGCGGCTTCAGCAGCACGAACTGGCCGTAGCGGTTGACCACCGCCTGCACGACCTGGGCATCGGTATCGCCCTCGACCAGGCGCTGGCGGACCAGCATGCGGATGTCATGCGCCAGGTCGGCGTTCGAATCGTCGATCGACTCGTTCTGGCAGACCAGGCAGCGCAGCCCGGCGCTGATCGCGCGCGCCCTGGCCTCCAGCGCCGGGTTGGCGAGGCGCTCGCCGGGCTCGACGGCGTGCGCCGGCGCAGCGAGGCCGATCAGCACCAGCAGCAGCCAAGGGGATAGCCAAGGGGATAGCCAGGGCAGCAGCCGTTTCATGACGGACGGTTTCCTGCCGGGCCGGCGTTCGCGCTGTCCAGGCGCCGCAGCAGTGGCAACAGCTCCTTGTCGACGCTCTCGGCCGTCAGCGGGCCGACGAAGCGCTTGCGGATGATGCCGGCGCTGTCGATCACATAGGTTTCCGGCACGCCATACACGCCGAAATTCAACCCGACATCGCCGTTCCGGTCGACGCCGATGCTTTGGTACGGGTCGCCGTAGGTCTTCAGCAACTGGGTGGTGGCCGACCGCGCGTCCTTGTAGGCGATGCCGTAGATCGGGATGTGGTTCTCGTCCTTCAGGCGCATCAGCACCGGATGCTCGATCCGGCAGGGGACGCACCAGGACGCGAAGAAGTTGACGACGATCGGGCGGCCCTTCAGTGCCGCCAGGGTGAAGGCCTGCGGCCCGTTCAGGCTGGGGATGTCGAAATTCGGCGCCGGCTTGGCGATCATCGCCGAGGGCAGCTCATGCACGTCGCGGCCTGAGTCCAGCGTCTCGGCGAAATAGCCGGCCACCACCAGGAACAGCAGCAGCGGCAGCAGGAAGATCAACCGGCGCATGCTATTCGCCGGCCACCGGAACCGCCCGTCCCATCCGCCCTCTCGCTCGAGCGGCGACGCCGACGCGCCAGCGCCGGTCGCTGAGGCTGACCATGCCGCCGAACGCCATGATGACGCAGCCCAGCCAGATGAACGGGACCAAGGGCTTCCAGTAGGCGCGGATGGTCCAGGCGCCCTTGTCGTCGATGTCGCCCATCGCGACGTAGAGGTCGGATACCAGGTTGGTGCGGATCGCCGTCTCCGCGGTCGTCTGCTGCATGGCGGTGAACAGCCGCCGTTCGGGATGCATCACCGTCACCGGGTCGCCCCCTTCGCTGACGCGGATCGTGGCACGATCGGCGACGAAGTCCCCGCCGGGCACCTTGTCCACGCTCTCCAGCGTCATGTGATAGCCGGCGATGTCGAAGGAGCCGCCGACGGGCACCGCATTGATCGCCTCCCGATCGAACGCCGAGGCGGAGAAGCCGGCGATCGACACCGCAAGGCCGAAATGGGCGATGGTCATGCCATAGGCCGACCGCTGCAGGTTGACGGCGCGGCGGACGCTGTCGCGGAGGGGGATGCGGAACAGGCGCAGCCGGTCGGCCAGCTCCACCAGCACCGCCGCGCCCAGCCAGGCCGCGAGACCAAAGCCGAGGACGGCGAGGACCGGGCCGCCGTCGGTGACGTAGAAGGCGATCAGCAGGACGACGGCGGTCGCGATATAGGCGGCCCACAGGCGCTGCAGCGCGCCCAGCAGGTCGCCGCGCTTCCAGGCCAGCATCGGGCCGATGCCGACGGCCAGCAGCATCGGCACCATCATCGGCACGAACGTCCGGTTGAAGAACGGAAACCCGACGGACAGCTTCGGGCCACCCATCGAATCCAGGAACACCGGATACATCGTGCCCAGGAACACCGTCGCGCAGCCGCAGGACAGCAGCAGGTTGTTCAGGACCAGCGCCCCTTCCCGCGACAACGGCGCGAACACCCCGCCCGCCTTCAGCGACGGCGCTCGGATCGCATACAGCGTCAGAGATCCGCCGATGGCGATGACCAGCAGCATCAGGATGAACGCCCCGCGCTTCGGGTCGGTGGCGAAGGAGTGCACCGAGTTCAGCACGCCCGACCGCACCAGGAAGGTGCCGACCAGGGACAGGGAGAACGTCACGATCGCCAGCAGGATGGTCCAGGATTTCAGCGTCTCGCGCTTTTCCACCACGATCGAGGAGTGGATCAGCGCCGTGCCGGCCAGCCAGGGCATGAACGACGCGTTCTCCACCGGGTCCCAGAACCACCAGCCGCCCCAGCCCAGGGTGTAGTAGGCCCACCAGGACCCCATGGCGATGCCGATGGTCAGGAAGCACCAGGACGCCAGCGTCCAGGGCCTGACCCAGCGCGCCCAAGTGGCGTCGACCTTGCCCTCGATCAGGGCCGCGACGGCAAAGGCGAAGGCGACCGAGAAGCCGACATAGCCCAGGTACAGGAACGGCGGATGGAAGGCGAGGCCAGGGTCCTGCAGCACCGGGTTCAGCCCCTGGCCGTTCGGCGCCGGCGGGAACATGCGCAGGAACGGGTTGGAGGTCAGCAGGATGAACACCAGGAAGCCGGTCGCCACCATGCCCTGGACGGCGAGCACCCGAGCGCGCAGGGCCGGGGGAAGGTTGTCGCTGAACAGTGCGACGGCGGCGGCACACAGCGACAGCATGAAGACCCACAGGAGCATGGAGCCCTCGTGGTTCCCCCAGACGCCGGTGATCTTGTACAGCAGCGGCTTGGCGGTGTTGCTGTTCTCCACCACGTTGATGACCGAGAAGTCGGACGTCACATAGGCGTGGATCAGCGACAGCATCGACAAGGCAACCAGGCCGAAGCCGATCAGCGCGCAAGACCGTCCGACCGCCATCCATCCCACATGCCGCCTGGCCGCGCCGACCAGCGGCACGGTGGACTGCACGATGGCGACAAACAGCGCCAGGATCAGCGCGAAGTGGCCGAGTTCGGTGATCATGGTTTGACCAGGGGCTCCGCCCCTGGACCCCGCCAAGGGCCTAGGCCCTTGGAACCCGTTAATGGTTGGTGGACGGGCGGGGGCGAGGTGCGGTCGAAAGGTCT
>NZ_DASZTJ010000046.1:0-15538 GCF_035548235.1 Rhodopila sp. | reverse complement strand
TCGCGACCGCTGACGCCTCCAAGGTCCGGATGGGTGGCTTTGCCCCGACCCTGGCGACGACCGATGCTTCCAAGGTCCGGATGGGTGGCTTCGCCCCGACTCTCGCGACGACCGATGCTTCCAAGGTCCGCATGGGCGGCTTCGCCCCGACGCTGGCGACGGCCGACGCCTCCAAGGTCCGCATGGGCGGCTTCGCCCCGACGCTGGCGACGACCGACGCCTCCAAGGTCCGCATGGGTGGCTTCGCCCCGACGCTCGTGACCCGCGTCTGATCGGACCGGGATCTTTCCGACCTTTTCTTGACTTTCGCCTTCAGGCGCAGACCGTGCTCTAAATGAGCCGGTCTGCTTTTCTTTCTATCAATCAGGGCCTGCCGCCGTGACCGAATCCGCGCCGTCCGCACGCTCCGACCAACCGGCGGCCAAGCCGAAGCTGGTCAGCTTCCACCGGCTCATTCCCTCGGCCCGCATGCCGCAGCGCGCCGACCGCTCCGCCGCCGGGTCCCTGCCGACGCGCGCCTTCCGCTATTGCGAGGCCGCCACCTCCGCCGCCGCCTTCGGCTATTACCTGTTCCCGCCGATCGGCTTCTCCGTCCAATGGGACGGCCACGACATCATGTGGACGTTCGAGGGGGCGGGCGACTGGTTCCCGCTCAATTCCGCCGTCCAGTTCCCCGGCTTCCGGGACTATTTCGATTCCGTCGCCCCCGACGAGATCAAGGAGTTCTCGCCCCCCTTCCTGGGCGCCCTGCAGGAACCGGGCCTGATCCAGCTCTGGACCGGCCTTGTCGCCCGCACCGCGCCGGGATGGAGCCTGCTGATCAGGGCGCCGGCGAACCTGCCGCGGCGCGGCGGGTGGGAGGTGTTCGAGGGGATCGTCGAAACCGACCACTGGTTCGGCCCGCTGATCACCAACCTCCGGCTGACCAAGACCAACACGCCGATCGACTTCAAGCCCGACTACCCGTTGCTGCAGGCCCAGCCGATCCCGCGCAGCGTTTACGAAGATTCGAACCTCAACAACTATGAGATCGTCCCCGAACTGACCCAGTTCAGGCCCGAGGACTGGGACGATTACTACGACACCGTCGTCCGCCCCAATTCCCAGGTCGTCCGCCCCAGGGGCCAATACGCCGCGGCCGCCCGCAAGCGGCGTTCGGCCGAGGAAGGGGCCGCGCCGGAAGGGGCCAAGGGCAAGCCGGCGAAACCCTGATCCCCCCGGAAACGGCGATCCGGGTGCGGCCGCACCGTTGCATAAACACCTCGTAAAATAGCAAACTTAAAAGATTTCTTGAATCGGCGCGCAACCCGGCGCACGCTGTTGCCGGATGAATCGAGGACCGGCGCCATGAGACGGGACAGGCTGTATCGTCCTGCCAGGACGACCTCAGGCCAAGGAATCAAACGGGTTGGGTATGCCTGCGCGGGCGTCGTCGCCCTCGGGGCGGGATACTGGCTCCTGCACGGCAAGGGCAGCGACGCCATCCCGGTGGTGACCGCCGATGCCAGCCCCATCCGCGTCCGTCCGGCCGATCCGGGCGGGATGAACGTCAACCAGATCGGCAATCTCGTCTTCGACGGCAGCGACGACGACACCCAGACCCATCTGTCCGCGCCGGCGGAGATGCCCGACACGGCGGCGCTGCACGCGTCGGAGAAGCTGCATGTGAAGACGTCGAAACCGTCCGCCGACCACCTGCCGGGGTCCGATACCGACGGTTAGCGGACGCCGGCCCTTACGCCGGTAGACCCTGAAGGGACCCTAAAGGGCCTTGGGCGGACGCGCCGATATGGGCCGCAAAGGATGGCGCCGACGGAGCGTGCGGCGGATGCCGCTACCCTAATCCTGGCCGCAGCACGATCGGGGCATTGGCGACCGGGGGATCGCGTTCCCGCACCCCGGCCAGGCGCAGCCCTTCGGCGAAGTGCTCACGGTCCGATTCACGTTCCATCGGCGTGGTCGCCATGAACCGCTCGATGGTGAAGTCCGGTTCCAGCGCCAGCAGGCGGCGCCTCACCGCGGACAGGTCGGGTTCGCGCCCGAGGTGCCCCAGCGCGGCAAGGTACGGCTTCAGCCCCGCCGAGAAGGAGGGGTTGAGGCTGCTGACCGTCCGCCCCAGCTTCGCCGCCGCCTCGTAATCGCGCCGCATCAAGTGGATCAGCACGCCGAACGCGTCGAAGAAGAACGCGTGCGGGTCGAGCGGCGACAGCTTCTTGTAGCGCCTGTGCCGCTCTTCGGCCTCTTCGACGTTGCCGGCATAGGCACAGGTGACGGACGACAGCGCCCAGGCCATTGCGAGGTTGGGGTTGAGCGACAGCGCCCGCTCATGCAGGTCCATCGCCTCGCGCAGCCGCCGGTGCAGGAAGGCGCGCACATGGCCGCTGATGGTCAGGCCGCGCGCATCGAACGGGTCGAGCACGATGGCGCGTTCGGCCAGCACGCCGGCCTTTTCCATCAGCGCCTTCGGCTGGTCGGCCCAGTCCTGGCCCACCAGGAAGACGTGCCAATAAGCATACCAGGCATGCGCGGCCGCGTAGTCGGGTTCCAGCGCGATCGCATCCGCCAGGTGCTTCCCCGCCTGCATGAACGCGTCGTGCTCCATGCGTCCCATCAGCGGGATCGCCCGCAGCATCAGGTCATAGGCCGTCGCGCCGATCGTGTTCTGGTTGTCGCTGCGCTTGGCCTCGATCAGCAGGATCTCCGGGTCGATCTGCGCCACCACCTCGGCCGCGACCTCGTCCTGCAGCGACAGCAGGTCGTCCGTTTCGCGATCAAAACGCCGAGCCCAGACGATCTGGTTGTTGGCGCGCAGGTCGAGAAGGCGGAGGCTGATGCGGATCTTGCTGCCGGCGCGCTGGATCGAGCCGTCGAGCAGGAAGTCGAGGTCGAACTCCCGCCGGATCGCCGATTCGTCGCGGTTCTCGGCGGCGAACCGCCCCAGCGAGTTGGAGGAGATGATGAACATCCAGCGGAAGCGGGACAGCGCGTTGGTGATCTCGTCGGCGAGGCCGGGGGCGAGATGGGCATGCTCCTCCGACATGCCCACAAGGCGGAACGGCATCACGCCGATGCGTGCCCCGCCGCCGCGTGCGGCGGGCGGGGCGTGCGACCCGGCAGCGGCGTCCGACGCCGCCTCCTGCAGGTCCGCCGCTTGCGGTTCCGCTGCCGCGTGTTGCGGCGCGGACGGCACGGGCGGCGGGATGCTGGGCGGCTGCGGCGGGCGGAGCGGCAGGCGGGTCTGCGAGGGGCCGCGGATTTCGTTCAGCAGCTTCTGCGTTTCCATCGACGGAATCGCATCCAGCATGTCGGCCAGGACCGCTCGGCAACGGTCATAGGCCTGGACGGCCAGGCCCCGTTCCCCCCGCGCCGCATGGGCGCGCATCAGCGCCCGCCACGCGCCTTCATGCGAGCGGTCGATCGACAGCAGCCGCTGCGCTGCCGAAATCGCCGCGTCGGGTTCCATATCGTCCCGCAACTGCGCCTCGGCGATGCCGCGCGCCCGGTCGCGCAGCCGCTCGCGTTCGGTGACGAGCCAGGCGTCGAAGTTCGGATCGACGCCGTCCAGGTCTTCCAGCAGGTCGCCGTCCAGCAGGCTCAGCGCGGCGGGCTGCTGGATGGTGGCGCGCATCACCTCGTCGACGTCGACCCAGACCGCACCGGGACGCAGCGTCAGGTGGTCGCGGGTCACCATCAGGATTTCCGTGCCGGCGGGCGAGAGGGCGTCGAGCAGACGGTGGATTTCCTGGCGCAGGGAAGCACGGGCCTGCTCCTCCGGCCGCCGGCTCCAAAGCTGTTCCGCCAGGCGTCCCCGCAGGACCGGACGCGGCGCCGCCATCGCCACGCTGGCCAGCAGCGCGCGGGTCTTGCGCCCGGCCGGCAGCACGCTTTCGCCCCGGATCGTCCACGCCTCCATCTGGCCGATCAGCCGCAGCCGCACGACGATGTGTTCGAGCGGGACGATATTCGATGCGGATGTGGCTGGTCGTGGAATCGGTTGGACCATCTTGCTGTCGACACGAGTACCGGAGTCTAGCCTGGAAGGCCAGATCACGCCAGTGCAATGGTTCTTTACAATTGCATCGAAGCGTTCGGAGACCGGTCTCTCAAAGGCGCGGAATGCGCCGCCGGACATAATCCAGCGCCGTTTCGAAGACCGCGTCCGGGTCGAGCCCCGTCGTGTCGAGCGTGAACGCGTCATCCGCCGCGCGCAAGGGTGCGGCGGACCGGGCGGCGTCCTTCGCGTCGCGGTCGGCCATATCGGCTTCCACGGTGGCGAGATCGGACTCCATGCCTTTCTGCCGCAGTTCCAGCCAGCGGCGGCGCGCCCGTTCGGCCAGGGAAGCGGTCACGAAGAGCTTGGCCGGGGCGTTGGGGAAAATCACGGTGCCGATGTCGCGTCCATCCAGGACCGCCCCCCGTTCCACGCCGAACGTCCGCTGGAACTGAAGCAGCGCCGCTCGGACGGCGGGGATGGAAGCGACCGCGGCGGCGGCGGCGTCGGCGGCGGGGCCGCGCAGGTCGGTGCGCGCCAGGTCCTCCGGCCGCAGCGCGCGGGCGGCGGCTTCGGCGGCGGCCGGGTCCGACGGATCGCGGCCATCGTCCAGCACGCGCCGCCCGGTCGCGCGGTACAGCAGGCCGGTGTCCAGGTAGGGCAGGCCCAGCGCGGCGGCGAGGCGGCGGGCCAGCGTGCCCTTGCCCGCGGCGGCGGGACCGTCGATCGCGATCACCGTCAGGCTCATGCGGGCCGGATGTCGGCGCCGAGGCCGTTCATCAGTTCGATGAAGCGCGGAAAGCTGGTTTCGATGAACCCGGCGTCGTCCACCGTGACCGGATCGGTGGTGGCGAGGCCGAAGACGAGCGCGGACATCGCGATCCGGTGGTCCATATGGGTCGCGACCGAACCGCCGCCGGCCGGCGGGGAGCCGGTGCCGTGGACGATCATGTCGTCGCCTTCGATCTCGACCCGCACGCCGTTGGCCGCCAGCATCGCGGCGGTCGCCGACAGCCGGTCGCTCTCCTTCACCCGCAGCTCCTTCAGGCCGCGCATGCGGGTCGTGCCCTGGGCGAAGGCCGCGGCGACCGCCAGGACCGGGTATTCGTCGATCATGCTGGGCGCGCGCTCCGGCGGCACGTCGATCGCGCGCAGCGGACCGGCGGACACATCGAGGTCGCCCACCGGCTCGCCGCCCTCCAGGCGGCGGTTCCGGACGGCGACGTTCGCGCCCATCTCGGCCAGGCAGGCGAACAGGCCGGTGCGCAGCGGGTTGAGACCGACGGCGGGGATGGTCAGCCGGCTATCCGGGACCAGCAATCCGGCGACCAGGGGAAACGCGGCCGAGGACGGGTCGGACGGCACCACCACGTCGGCCGCCTTCAGCTCCGGCTGGCCGTCGAGTTCGATGATGCGGCCGTGGCCCGCGACCTCGACGCGCACGGTGGCGCCGAAATGGCGCAGCATGTTCTCGCTGTGGTCGCGCGTGGCCTCGGGTTCCTCGACGCGGGTGGTGCCGCGGGCGTTCAGCCCGGCCAGCAGCACGGCGGATTTCACCTGGGCCGAAGGGACGGGGACGCGGTAGTCGAGCGGCATGGCCTCCCGCGCGCCCTCGATCGCCAGCGGCAGGCGGCCGCCGTCGCGGGCGGCGAAGCGGGCGCCGCAGGCCGCCAGCGGGTCCATGACGCGGCGCATCGGCCGGCGGCGCAGGCTGCCGTCGCCGGTCATCACCGCGAACAGCGGATGGCTGGCGAGGATGCCGCACAAAAGCCGAGCGGCGGTGCCCGAATTGCCCATGTCCAGCACGTCCTCGGGCTCCGTCAGGCCGCCGATGCCGCGGCCGGACACGCGCCAGACCTCCCCGTGGGTGCCATCGGCGTCGTGGGTGACGTCCGCGCCCAGGGCGCGCATCGCGGCGGCGGTGCGCAGCACGTCCTCGCCGGTCAGCAGGCCGGTGATGCGCGTCTCCCCGACCGCGAGCGCGCCGAACATCAGCGCCCGGTGGCTGATCGACTTGTCGCCCGGGACCGCGATCGTGCCGGTCAGGGCCGACGCCGAACGGCGGGAACGATAGGGGTGATGGGGCGGGTTCATGGGGCGGGTCCGGTCGCGGCTGGTGTGGGGGTCTTACTATCGACTTTCCCCCCGAGGTGAAACTAGGAGGCGAAACATGGGGCGGAACCGCTATAAGGCATTTGACAGCGCCGCGCGGTGATGGCATGGCCGCCGCCTTCCGTTGCCCTGCCCCCATCCGGGGCGGCTGTTTTACTGTTAAGGGCCCATCATCGTCATGGCCAAGCCTGAACTCGGCATGAAGCGGACCTGCGTCGCCTGTGGCACGCGGTTCTACGACCTGACCAAATCGCCCGCCATCTGCCCGAAATGCGGCACCGAACAGCCGGTCGACCAGCCGCGTCCCCGCCGCGCCGGCGGCAACGTGATGGAGGACAAGCGCCCGAAGAAGGCGCCCGCCGCCACCGAGGACGTGGATGTGGAAGTCGAAGGCGTCGAGGAGGTGGAGGACGAGGACGTCCTGGAAACCACCGACGACCTGGAGGACGACGCGGATTCGATCAGCGGCGACATCGAGGTCGAGAACGACGGCGGCGACGACGAGCGCTGACGGGACCGGGTGGCCTGTCGCGGGGGGCGCCGGCTCAGCCGCCCCGCCGCGTCGCGCCCCCAAGGCTCGTCTCCAGGGTCCGGTGCCATAGCATCAGGACCGCGTCGTAGGGTATGGCGGGTATCTCCCGCAGCCGCCAGTACCAGCGCTTGATCCGCCCGGTCGCCGCCGGCACGTCCGCCGGCGGGCAGGCCCGCGCCGGGAGACCGGCCAGCCGCAGCAGCAGGACGCAGCGGGGCAGGTGATAGGCGCTGGTGCAGGCGTAGACCGGTACGGTCGGCAGGTCCCGCACGATCCTGGCCACCGCGCGCGCCGAGGACAGCGTGTCCGTGCCGCTCTCCTCCCGGATGATCCGAACCCGGGTGAACCCGGCCTCTCGCAGCAGCGCGTCCATCACCGCGGCCTCGGCCTCTCCGAACCGTCCTTTCGCGCCGGTCGGGATGAAGACCGGCCGCTCCATCCGCCGGCCCAGGGCCGCGGCGGCCGAGACGCGGTGGCGCAAGGTGGCGCTGGGGCGGCCATCGGGACGTACGGCGGCGCCGAAGATGACGATGATTCCCGACGGGACGCCGTCCGGGACGCTGTCCGGGATGGGGTCGGGCGCGCCACTGTCCGGCGAGGGCCCCGAAGCGGTCGCTTGGGGAGGCGCCTGGGGGATCACGGGAGGGCCCAAGGGTTGACTTTCATCCGCACCGTTTCTCATGATTCCCCCACGAAAAGGGGAACGTCGATGAAGATGCTGACCGAGGCCGCGATCCGCCAGTATCGGGAACAGGGATATTTCAGCCCCATCCGCGTGATGCCCAAGGTCGAGGCCGATGCGCTGCGTGCCCGCCTGGAAAGCTTCGAGGCCGGCGCCGGGCCCCTGGCCGGCAAGCTGCGGCACAAGTCGCATCTGCTGTTCACCTGGCTGAACGACCTGGTCCGCCATCCGCGGATCCTCGATGCGATCGAGGACGTGATCGGCCCGAACATCCTGTGCTGGGGCTCGTCTTTCTTCATCAAGGAGCCGCGGAACGCCGCCTTCGTCTCCTGGCACCAGGACAGCACGTATTGGGGCCTCGACCCCGCGGACGTGGTCACGGCCTGGGTCGCGTTCTCCGACAGCACGCCGCAGAACGGGGCGATGCGCGTCATCCCCGCCACGCACAGGATGGACCAGGTCCCGCACAAGGACACGTTCCGCGCCGACAACCTGCTGTCGCGCGGACAGGAGATCATGGTCGACGTCGACGACGGCCAGGCGGTCATGCTGCCGCTCGCGGCCGGGGAGATGTCGCTGCACCATGTCCGGCTGATCCATGGCTCCGACCCCAACCCGTCGGACCAGCGGCGGATCGGCTTCGCGATCCGCTATATCCCGACCCATGTCCGCCAGGTCGCCGGCTCGCATGACAGCGCGACGCTGGTACGCGGCGTCGATGCCTATGGGAATTTCGAGCCGGAGGAACGCCCCGACGCCGACATGTCGCCCGCCGCGGTGGCGTACCATGCCGCCGTCACCGGAGCGCATGCGGCGATCCTGATGCGCGAGACGGACAAGCAGATGCGCGCCTGAACCGCGCCAGAACCCAGAACAAGGAAATCGAAGAATGGGCAAACGCATTGTCGTGGTGGGCGCCGGCGCGGTCGGTGGCTATGCCGGGGCGCACATGGCAGCGGCGGGTCACGACGTCACGCTGATCGATCCTTGGCCGGAACATGTCGAGCGGATGAAGGCGCACGGCATGGAAATCTTCGGCATGACCCCGCAGGAGCGCATGACCGTGAAGGTCAACGCCATGCACATCACCGAAGTGCAGAACCTCGCCAAGCAGAAACCGGTCGACATCGCGGTGGTCGCGGTCAAGTCCTATGACACGGTCTGGGCGACGACGATGATCCGGCAATACCTGTCGGCGTCGGGCTGCGTCGTCTCGATGCAGAACTGCATCAACGAGGAGCGGGTGGCCGGCGTCGTCGGCTGGGGCCGCACGCTGGGCTGCATCGTCACCGGCGGCGTCGGCGTCGACCTCTACCAGCCGGGCCATATCCGCCGCGGCTACGCGAAGCGGCCCGACATCACCTCTTTCTATGTCGGCGAACCCAACGGGCGGATCACCAGGCGGGCGCAGGAGATCGCCGAGATCTTCTCCAGCATCGACGCGGCGAAGGCGACCGACAACCTGTGGGGCGAGCGCTGGACGAAACTCTGCGTCAACGGCATGCGCAACGGCGTCTCGGCCGCCACCGGCATGGGGGGCAACGCGCGCGACAACCATCCCGCCGTGCGCCGCATCTGCATCCAGCTTGGCGGCGAGGCGGTCCGCATCGGCCAGAAGCTGGGCTACAAGCTGGGCAAGGTGGGCGCGCTGCCGCCTGAGATGCTGGCCAAGGCGATGGAAGGCGACGCCCCGTCCTACAAGGAGATCGAGCGGCTGATGACGGAAGGCGGCGCCGGCCAGGCCGAACGCAGCGACTACCAGCGCCCGTCGATGGCGCAGGACATGGAGAAGGGCCGCCGCACGGAGATCGAGTTCATGAACGGCTTCATCGCCGCGGAAGGCGCCCGCGCCGGCGTGCCGGGCCCCACGCATGAAATGCTGACCCGCCAGGTGCTGCGCGTGGAACGCGGCGAGATCCCGCCCGCGCCGGAAAACGTCCTGGTCAATACCTGATCTTCCCGGCGCCGCTGCATCTTCGCTTATCCCGTCCTTGCTTATCCCGTCTGGCGAAACATGCCGGCCAGGCGCATGATGGGATAGTGTTGCGGAGAGTGGCGATATCGGCCGGTACCCGATCGGCCCTGCTCAGAGGGGCCTGACCTCATGGTGCGCTGGATGGCGTGGCGTGACGGTACGCCGGCGCGTTGGCTGCTGTCCGGTCGTCCGGCCCCTCACCGACGTCCCCTCGGCGCCATGACGAGCCCTGCCGCCGAACGCAAGCCCCGCCGGGCGCCGGCACCGCTGTTCGCCCTGATCCTTGGGCTGCCGGTCGTGTTCGCCCTGGCCGGGCTGAGCGCCTGGGAACTCGTGACCAGCAACCGGCAGGCGGTGGAGGCGTCCCTGTCGGAGGCGGCGAAGTCCGCCGCGATGGCGCTGGACGCCAAGCTGACCGGATTCCAGGCGGCCGGCCTCGCCCTGGCCGCGACGGACGAAGTGCAGGCCGGCGTGATCGGCGACGAATTCCAGGAGGAGACGAGGCGGATCGCCGACCTGCTGGGGGTCCATGTCGTCGTGATGGAGGCGGCACCACCGAACGAGGTGCTGCTGAACACGCTCCTGCCGATCGGCCGCACGCCCTTCCCGCGCTCGCGCCAGCCGCACGGCGCGGCGCTGGAGGCCGCCATCAAATCCGTGGTGGCGAGCGCCAAGCCCGAGGTGACCGATATCTTCGTCGGTTCGATGACCAGGCAGCGGACCGTGGCGGTCGTGTTGCCGGTCGTGTCGCGCAAGCAGGTCAATCGGATCATCATCATGGCGTTTCCGGCGGACAACCTTGCCGTATGGCTGGCGCAGCAGATCGACAAAGGCGATGAGTTCGCCGGGATCCGGGACGGGAACGGCCGGATCGTCGCCGCATCGCGCGGCAGCGGCGTCTATCCGCACTATCCGGTGATGGGATGGACCCGACAGTTGCCGAACCGGCACGGAATCCTGGAGGGAACCAGCCCCAGCGGCGTACACACGCTGTATGCGTACCAGCACCTGGCGCTGGCGCCGACACTTGCGGTCGTCCTCGCGCATCCCGTGAAAGGGATCGCCTCGGTCATCGAAGGGCCGGTGAAATGGCTCGTCATCGCCGCGCTGATCATGATCGTGCTGGGCGTGCTGTCGCTGGCGACGGTCTGGATGCGCCGCGAGAGCGAGAACGCCGCGCTGCAGGAATTGAACCTGCTGCTGTCCGACGTCCCGGCGATCCTCTATGTCAACCACATCTTTCCCGACGGCCGTTTCCGCCGCCGGTTCCTGAGCCAGAGCGCCGAACGCGTGACCGGATGGCCCAACAGCATGCTGGAGCGGCCCGGCGCGATGACCGAGAAGACGGACCCTTGCGACGCCGTCCCGCGCGACATGTTCTTTCGCCAGGTGATCGAGACAGGGCGGAGCCAGTTCGAATTCCGGATGCGCTTCGCCAACGGGACGTTCCATTGGATGCGCAGCGTCGGCGTCTGCCTGCGCAAGGAAGCGGACGGATCGGGCGACGTGCTGGGCTTCATCACCGACGTCTCCGAAGAACGGGCGATGCGCGACGAATTGCGCCGGACCGAGAAATTCGCGCTGCTGGGCGAGGTCGCGGGCCGCGTGTCGCATGAGATGAACCAGCCCATGGCGGCGATCTCCCTGGCGGCCGAGAACGGGCTGCTCGCGCTGGACCGCCCGGTGGTCAATGCCGAGGCTGTGCGCGAGAAATTTGTCCGGATCCAACGCCAGGTGCAGCGGATCGTCGCGATCATCGGCCATATCGGCACGTTCACCCGAAAGGACATCGCCGCGGACCTGATCGAACTGGATATCGGCCGCGTCATCCATGCGGCGCTGGCGGTGGCCGAACCCCGGATGGCGGAAGCCGGCGTATCCGTCCGGTTGAACATCCCGCCCGACCTGCCACCCCCAAAGGGGGTTGCCGTCCTGGTCGAGCAGATCATCGTCAACCTGATCGTCAACGCCTGCGACGCCTACCAGGACCATTGCGAACGAAACGAGCGGGTGGTGTCGATCGATGCCTGCGTCGAGGATCAGGCGTTCGTGCTGCGCGTGTCCGACAAGGCCGGAGGGATCCCGCCCGGCATGCTGGGCAGCATCTTCGATCCGTTCGTCACGTCCAAGCCGGCGGGCAAGGGCACCGGCCTGGGGCTTTCGTTCTGCCTCGCGACCGCCGAGCGGCTGGGAGGGCGCCTGACGGCGACGAACGTAGCCGGCGGCGCGCGCTTCGACCTGTCCTTGCCGATCCGCCAGGACCAGCGGGAAACGGCAAACGCGGCCTAGGGATTTGCACCACGGGATCGGAAACCGCCAACGCCGCGTAGTATTGCAGTGCATTCCGGGCAGCCGCGAAAGATTCGATCAAAAACTGGCACAGTTTGGTATGTTGTCTAGACCAGACAATCCTGCTTATAAACAGGCCCAATGAAAACAGGTTCGGTGTAGTGATTTGGATACGGATGGCCGCATTCTTTTAGTAGAAGATGATCAGGCATTTGCAAGCGAGTTCTGCGCTTTCTTGGATACATTTGGTTATTTGGCGAATGTCGCGACGTCGTTGGATCAGCTCAAAGCCATGTCGGCGGCGAACGTGTTCGACCTCATTATTCTCGATCAGTTTCTTAACGGTCAGGATTCATTGCGTTACCTGCCGGAGCTTCGGCAGAGGCATCACGGCGGTCTCATCATCCTGACGAACAACCAGGACGAGGCGGACCGGATCCTCGGCCTGGAACTGGGCGCCGACGACTTCATCCCAAAGACGCAGAAGCCACGCGAAATTCTCGCTCGCGTGCGTGCCGTCCTGCGGCGTGCGACGCGCGGCCAGGCCGCACCTGAACAGGCGGGGTGGGAGATCGACCAGGCGCGGCGGGAGGCCAGGGGACCCGATGGAAAGCCACTGCCGCTGACATCGGCCGAATACAACCTTCTTCTGTTCATCGTCGGACGACAGGGGGAGGTCGTAGACCGTGACGAGTTGTATCGGGTCGTTATCGGCCGCGAGAAAGCCGGACCGTTCGACCGCACCCTCGACAACCTGATTTCCCGCGTGCGCAAAACGATTGCCGCCTGCTCCGATTACTCCGACGCGTTCAAGTCGGTGCGGGGGCGGGGCTATTTCTACGCCGGCCCGCCCTTCGTGATCGTGGGAGACACAGGCAAGCCGCGCGGCGGAGCGTGATCCACCCCGAGCGCCTTCCATCCGAAGGACAGAAGGGGCAAGGCGCGCTGGGCGAAATCCGTCAGGCGGCGGACCAGGGCGGCGGATGCGACCTCCTGCCGCGCCAGCTCTTCCCGCACGATGAAGCTGCGGCGACGAACCGCGTCGGCCAGATCGGCGTCCGTCACGGAGTCGAAACCGCGCGGCGTGCGCTTCAGCGCATCTTCGTCCACTGCCAGGTGCAAGCCGCGATCGCTGAGTGTCCGTAACAACTTACGGTAGGCCTGCGGTCTGGCGACAGTCGTATCTCGTATCAGTTGCAACGGCTCAATGTCCGGCCGATAGAATCCGCAGGCGGTGAAACACCTGCCTGGCTGAATATGTATATACAGCAGCCCCGGCGACCCCATGCCGCCGTCACCGGTCAGGACGGCGCCGGCATTGGTCTTGTACGGCGCCTTGTCGCGCGCGAACCGCACGTCGCGGTGGATCCGGAACACCGACCGCCTGGGATCGCCCTGCAAGGGGATGCCCAGCCGGGTGAACTCGCTGGTCAGGTCGGCGATCAGCGCCGTCAGCGGCCATCGCACCGCGTCGTCGTAAACCCCCTTGTTCGCCTCGAACCACGGCTTGTTCTGTTCGGCCGCGAGGTGGCGCAGGAAGGCGAAGGCCTCGTCCGGAAAGCCTTCGAACATCAGTCCTCGCGCGCCCAGCGCTGCTCGAACGCCCAGACGTCGGGGAAGTCCATCAGTTCGCACATGCGCTTGAACCCGTAGCTTTCCTGAGGCGGCAGCCCGTTGCTGTCGCCATGCCGCAGCAAATGGGAATACACCCGCTCGGCCGCCGCCGCGACGGCGAGGAAGCCGACGGCGGGGTAGATCGCGATGTCGTAGCCGATCGCCGCGAGCCGCTTCGCCGGCAGGATGGGCGTGCGGCCGCCTTCCACCATGTTGGCCAGCAGGGGCGCGTCGATCTCCTGGCCGATGCGCTCCATCTCGGCCTCGGTTTCCGGGCTTTCGACGAAGATCACGTCGGCGCCGGCCTTGGCGAAGGCCTTGCCGCGGGCGATCGCCTCGTCGATGCCCAGGCCGGTGCGCGCGTCGGTGCGGGCGACGATCAGGAAGTCGGGGTCTTTGCGGGCTTCGACGGCGACTTCGATCTTCAGGCACATCTCCTTCAGGGGGATGACGCGGCGGCCGGGCGTGTGGCCGCATTTCTTCGGTACTTCCTGGTCCTCGATCTGGATCGCGGCGATGCCGGCGGCCTCATAGCCGCGGACCGTGTGGCGGACATTCAGCAGGCCGCCATACCCGGTGTCGGCGTCGGCGATCACCGGGGTGCGGCAGGCCTGGGCGAAGGCGCCGACGCGGCCCACCATGTCGGTATAGGTGGCGACGCCCGCGTCGGCGATGCCGAGATGGGAGGCGACCGTGCCGAAGCCGGTGGCGTAGAGCGCGGTGAAGCCCATCGCGTCCGCCACGCGCGCCGAGATCATATCGAAGATGCCGGGCGCGACGATGAACTGCCTGTCCCGCAGTGCGGCTTTCAACCGAGGATCGGCCATGTGCTTGTTCTCCCCCCTATGCGCTCGACATGCGTCGCCGGTCCGGTGCGCCGTGCGACGCGGCCAGCATCGCATGCCGCGGTGTGCCGGTCACGGGTTGCGCAGGTTCTCCCGCAGCGTGGCGCCGCGGTATTCGGTGCGCAGCAGGCCGCGGCGCTGCAGTTCCGGGACCACCAGGCGGCCGAACTCCTCGTACATCGCCGGGAAGACGGTCGCCCAGACGATGAACCCGTCGGCCGCGCCGTCGGTGAACCAGTCTTCCAACTGGTCCGCGACCTGCGCGCCGGTGCCGATCAGCAGGTTGCGCCGCCGCCGGGCAGCCTGGGCGAAGCTGAGGCCCTCGGCCTTGGCGACCTGGACGACCCGGTCGTGCGATCCCTGGATCCCCTGGTTCCCGGCGGCGGTGCGGACCGCGTCCTCCTGCTGGTGGACGCTCAGATCGACGCCCAGCATCTGGGAGTTGGTGGCCAGCACCAGTTCCGTCTGCACGAGGGAGTCCAGGTAGTCGGCCTTCTCCCGGGCGATCGATTCGGTCTCGCCCAGGACGACGGCGATGGACGGCAGGATGGCGCAATCGTCCTCGGGCCGCCCGTAGCGCGCCAGCCGGCCCTTCACGTCGGCATAGAAGGCCTGGGCGTCCGCCTTCCCGTAGGGCGAGCAGAAGACCGCCTCCGCCCAGCGCGCGGCGAAGTCGCGGCCCCGTTCGGAGGCGCCGGCCTGCAGGAACACCGGCCGTCCCTGCGGGCTGCGCGGCATCGACAGCGGGCCCATGGTGCGGACGTAGCGGCCGTCATAGTTCGCGCGGTGGACCTTGGACGGGTCGGCGAAGCGGCCGGACTCGCGGTCCAGGACCAGGGCGTCCGGCTCCCAGCAATCCCACAGGGCGCAGCATGCCTCCAGCACCTCGTCCGCGCGGTCGTAGCGCTGGTCCTTGGGGGGCAGGGCGTCGGTGCCGAAATTGCGCGCCTCCATCTCGGTGGCGGAGGTGACGACGTTCCAGCAGATGCGGCCCTTGCTGATCAGGTCCAGGGACGCGAGGCTGCGGGCGAGCCAGTAGGGCGTGTTGAAGGTGGTCGACAGCGTCGGCCCGAGGCCGAGATGGGTGGTCACCCGCGCCATCAGCGGCAGCACCGCCATGGGATCGACATAGGTGATCTGCCCGCCCATGCCGAGATACGTCTCGTATCCACCCTTGTGCATATCCGGCAGGCCGAACGTATCGGCGAAGAAACCGCCGTCGAAGCGGGCGGCTTCCAGCACGCGGGCGAGATGCTCGTAGCGCGACGGCTCGAAGATGTCGTGCAGCGCGGCCTGCGGGTGGCGCCAGCCGCCGGGATGGTTGGAGGTCGGCCCGGTCTTCAGATACGCGATCAGGTTCATCCGCCGCTGACGTGCCGGCATCCGCGCTGCTCCTGGCTATGACGGGCGGAGTGTGAGCGGGTTGGCGGCGGGGGGGAAGGGGTTTTCGAGAGTCACCCCACCGTCTCGACCTCCACCGGAAACAGCGCCGTCGCGT
>NZ_DASZTJ010000045.1:0-2507 GCF_035548235.1 Rhodopila sp. | reverse complement strand
GAAGAGAACCGCAAAATTCCGTTCGGCCATCACTACGGCGAACCGGTGTGGCAGGACATACCCGGCGAATATCGCGCCATGCTGCGCCGCCTGGTCGTCATTCAGGGCGACACCGAGCCGGCCTCGGTGGAGCAGCAGCGCCATCTCGGCAAGACGGCGCCGTCGCTCTACGACATGCGCAACGTCTTTCAGGTCAATGTCGAGGAGGGCCGTCACCTCTGGGCGATGGTCTACCTGCTGCAAAAATATTTCGGCCGTGATGGACGGGAGGAAGCGCAAGACCTGCTCAAGCGCCGATCGGGAGACGCCGATACGCCGCGCATGCTGGGGGCTTTCAACGAACGCACGCCCGACTGGCTATCGTTCTTTATGTTCACCTTCTTCACCGACCGCGACGGCAAGATGCAGCTTGCGGCGCTGGCGCAGTCGGGCTTCGATCCATTGTCGCGCACCTGCCGCTTCATGCTGACGGAAGAAGCCCACCATATGTTCGTCGGTGAAACAGGTGTGACACGCACGGTCCAGCGCACTGTGGAGGCGATGGCGGCGGCGGGCATTGAGGATCCTTATCAGATCGAGCGTGTCCGCACCCTAGGCGTTATCGACCTGCCGACGATCCAGAAGAAGGCCAACCTGCATTTCTCCCTGACGCTTGATCTTTTTGGCAACGAAATCAGTACCAACGCGGCCAACGCATTCAACGCCGGACTTAAAGGGCGGTATCAGGAGGACAGGCTGTCGGACGACCATCAACTGACGTCATCGGTCTATCCGGTGCTGCGGCTGCGCGACGGTGCAATCGTGCAGGAGGACGTGCCGGCCTTGTCGGCGCTGAACATGCGGCTGCGTGACGACTACGTAACCGACACGACCGCCGGTGTAGCGCGCTGGAACCGCGTGTTGGAACGCTCCGGACTCGCTTTCCGCTTTACTCTGCCGCATGTCGCGTTCAACCGCAGGATCGGCGAGTTCAATGCGGTGCACACGGATACCGGCGGAATGCCGCTGACCGCCGAACAATGGGCAGCCCGGCACGACGAAATGCTTCCGTCCGTCGACGACAACCTGTTCATCGCCAGCCTGATGCAACCGGTGCGGGAGCGCGGGCAATACGCGGGATGGATCGCCCCGCCCCGGCAGGGGATCGATGGAATGCCAGGAGATTTCGAGTACGTGCGGATCGCGAGTTGAGGCGACCTCGCTGAGCGCACCATCTCCGTCCGGGCGGTCCATGCGCCTACCAGGCGATCTCCGACCCGTTGTAATCCAGGTACCGGTGCTGATACGCGCCGCTTTGTGCCTCGATCACCCGTACGATCCCCTGGGCGCTTTCCTCCACGGACACAGGGGCCCCGGCGCCGCCCATGTCCGTCCGCACCCATCCCGGATGCAGCGACAGTACCGTCAGATTCCGCCCGCGCAACTCTCCCCAAAGTCCACGCGTCAGTGAGTTCAGTGCCGCCTTGCTCGCGCGATACAGCTCGTGTCCGCCGCCGCTGTTCATCGCCACGCTGCCCATCACCGAGGATGAGAAGGCCAAGACCCCAGGCCCCGGCTTCAAATGGGGCACGATCGTCCGGGCAAGGCGGATCGGAGCGACGGCGTTGGTGAACATCAGGACACCGATCTCCACCTCGGTGGCGGCATCGGCACTGCGGTGGCCCGGGCCGGCGACGCCGGCGTTGATCAGGACGGCATCCAGTTTGCGATCGCCGAGGAGCGCGCCGAACCCGTCCAACGCGGTGGGGTCCGTCATCTCCAGCGGCAGGATCGTCATCCGACCCCTGTGCCGGTCCGCCACGTCGCCCAGCGCGGTCGCTTCCGCCGGTCGGCGGGCGGTCGCGATCACATCCCAGCCGGCAGCCAGGAACGCCTCGGTCACGCCGAGGCCAATACCACGGTTAGCCCCGACGACCAGGGCCAAACGATGTTCCGCCATACAGTGATCCCTCTCGTACGCGCCGGCGGCAAGGACGAACCCGGTCCTGCCGACGCCTCATGCGCGGTATAGACTGCATGTAAAGAGGAGGTCCTGATGGTCAAGCCGGACGGCGCATAGGCCGGTTCCTGCAGAAATAATTTTCAGCCATATTATGTGACCATGGATGATGAGGGATTCCCGCCATCAGGCGAGAAAATTGATTATTCCTAAACCGCAATCGAACCTGGAGACGACAGTGCCGGCGCGATACGAGCCCCAAGGTTCCCTTCCGGTCATATTGCGGGAGCTTTGCCAGACGGCGACGTTGGAAGGTGCGGCGATCATCGACCGCAGCCAGCCGAACGAGCCTGTGACCTATACCGCCGGGCGCGCGGGTGCCGATACGATCGATACCGGTCGCGCGTTGCTCGCCGCTAGCCCTGCCGGCCCATCGCATGGCCTGGGTGCCGATCGGCGCCCCGTCCTCGCCTGCCCCTGGACCAGCCGCCCCTCCCGGCTTGGCGGCATCGTCATGTGGCGGGCACCCAAGGCGGCTCCATGGACTCAGGCCGATCATAGCATGGCC
>NZ_DASZTJ010000044.1:0-84394 GCF_035548235.1 Rhodopila sp. | reverse complement strand
TCGGCAGCGCCAGCATCGCCGCCGCCACCAGCCCGCCATTGGCCAGCAGCACCCCGTTCGTATTCGCCGTCCGCCCCACGTTGATCCGCGTGCTCGGCCGGTTCTGCGCCGATTGCCGCCGGTCGGAGGCGCTGGACACGCTCTGACGGCTGTCGCGCCGGACGATCCCGGTCAGATGCCGCTCTTCCTCGACCACGCCCACCCGCACGAAATCCCGCGTCAGCGCCGCATGCACCGGCCCGCCGGGCCAGAGCGAGACGGTCGTGCCGTAGCTTCCCGAAGGCAGCACCGCCACCCGCGCGCGCGGCGCGTTGTCGAGCTGCGGATTGTCCGCCGGCGGCGTAGTGGCCGGCGCGGTCAGTGCCTGGAACGACAGGGCGACGGCCGTAGCGCCGCTGGCGGTCAGCAGGTTGGCCGTCACAGCGCTGCCGCCGCTTTGCAGCCGGCCGCTGATGAACGGGTCGCCGAGCGGGCCTTCGTGCGCATCGACGAGGTGGAGGGTGCGTTGGGCGGCGAACTTCACCACCACCGGCTGGCCCCCATCCTGCGGATAGTCCGTGGTGGCGTTCAGCGACGGCGCCAGCAACTGCAATGTTCCGCTGGCCGCCCCTACCGCGCTGTTGAGCAGCCACGACCACCAGCAGGCGACTGCGCCCGGATCGACCGCGCGCCCGCGCCGGTCGAACGCCCAGAGATCGACCGCGCCGGACAGGTTCTGGAACAGCGTGTCGCGGTTCGATCCGCTGCCGCCGGGCCGGCGCAGCCAGGTCATCGGCACCGTGGCATTGGTGACGTTGCTGCCGGAGATCGCCAGTCCGACCGAGGCCATCTTCTCGGCATCGGTGCTCCCCTGCACGACGCCGGCGCCGACCAGGGTCTCGACCTCCGACGGCGTCAGTCCTGTCCCGGCCGGCAGCACCAGCGCAAGGCTGCGCACCTGCGGGCGGCTGGGGATCCCGATCGCGGTCGGCAGCGTGGTGATCGGGCTGGCATCGGCGGCCGGCACCAGGCCCATCAGCGCATGCAGCCGCAGTTCGACCTCTGGGAGCAGGCGGAAGAAGGCGACCAGCCGGTTGTCGGGGAACGGGGCGTTGCCGTCGCTGTCCTGCAGTGCGTTCAGCGCCGCGGGCGGGCTGGCGGCGCTGCTGACGTACAGGCTCATCAGCCCCGTCGCCGGCGCATACACCTTGGTTCCGCCCGACAGCGTCAGCGGCAGCGCCAGTTTCTGCGACGCGTCGGGCACGGGCAGGGTGATGGCGTTGTCCGAGAACCAGGGTCCGAGGACGGGCGCCATGATACCCAGCGCGGAGACCGTCGGGTTGAGCGTGATCGCCATGGTGCCCTCAGATCTGGTTGGAGACGCAGGGATCGCTGCGCCGGCCGATCGGGTCGATGATCCGCAGCGAGACATACGTGCCCGCGGGCGCGGTCGTGGTGTCGCTGCCCGTCCAGGTCGATCCCGCGCCGCGGCTGAACGCGACGTCGATCTTGGCCGGACGCTTCCCCGGCTCGCATCGCCAGACCTCGAACACGTAGGGACCGAGGGTGGTGTTGATCAGCGAGTCCGCCTGGGGATGGGTAACGGTGATGTTCAGCATGGTGGCGCCGTTGGCGATTTGCACCGTACTGGCCTGGGCCGGGCCGGCGGGCGGGATCACGCCCAGGGTGACGGGCACGCTGGCCGTGCTCCAGTCGCCGGCGGGGATCACGCCGACGGTCGGTGCGCCGGGCGGCTGGTCGGCCTGCACCTCGATGGCGAAGCGGTATTGCCGCCACGGCTTCAAGGGATCGGTGGCGTCGAACTCGAAGCTCTGGCTGGTACCGTCGCTGGTCAAGGCGGGCACCGGGCCGGTCGCCACGATGTTCATCCCCAGCGGATCGCGCACCGGCGCGCTGGCGCGGCGCAGGCGCCAGGCCTTCGGCGCGGCCTGGCCGATCGGCACCTTCACCCGCAGCCGCACGCCCTGCGTCGTGGGATCCAGACCGGCATTGATCAGCGCCATTTGCGGCCGCGGCGGCGGTCCCAGATTCGGCACCGCGAACGGCACCAGGTCGGCCTCGGTCATCTCCGACAACTGCCCGGACGGGCCTTCGCTGAGCACGCGATAGATCGCCAGCACGGTCAGGGAGCCGGAGATCATATGCACGAAATGCGTGGTCGAGCCGGTCGCGACGACCGACTCCTTGGTCAGGTTTTCGAAATGATCCCAGCCGAACAACGCCTTATGGGCCTTGAACGCCATCGCACGCGGTGCGCCCGGCGTGGCGGCGCGGATGTCGGCCGCGGCCGCGTGTGCGGCGGCATCGCCGGCATCCAGCGCGGCCAGCAGCGTCGTCTCGCTGCTGGCATAGACGCGGTAGCGCGTGCCGGGCGTGGTGGTGAAATCCAGGTCCACCCGAGCGATGCCCTGCGCGTCGGGGCGGGAGGTGTAGCGCAGGTCGGTGATCACCGGCGGGGCCGGTGGCGGGCGCGGATCGGTCAAGGCGCGCGCCACCGGATCGGCATTGGGCGACACCAGGCTCAGCGTATCGATCCAGCGCGCGGTATAGGTCGCCTTGCCGGTCGCTGCCCGTGCCAGGGCGGGGCCGGTGCGGTGGATCACCAGGATATCGGGATCGGGCGCGGTCTTGGCCTCGATGCCGGCGGTGCCCGGCAGGCTCGCCAGCGTATAGCTGGTCGTCGTCAGCGGGCTGCCTTGGAAGGTCTCGTCCAGGTCCAGCCGGACCAGCGCCGCGCCGCCTGGGGGCAGGCTTTCGGTGCGGGGGATCGGGATACGCAGCGTGATCGCCGGAGACAGCGGCGTGTTGGGGATCGGGCTGGGCACCGTCGCGGGCGTGACGAACGCCTCGATCGCCGGCTTCATCGGCGCCGTGCGGGCCTTCGCCGGCGCAGTGGTCGTCATCCACGGTCCCCAGCGTCCGAACCAGTCGCCCTGCGCCAGCCGGTACAGGATCGCGTCCTCGGGCGCGTCCCGGTCCTCGAACCGGCCTTCGCCGGGGGTCATGGCATCCTGCGGGCGGGAGACGATGATCGGCAGCGGCGTTGCCTTGGATGACGGCAAGGGCTGGCCGGGCAGCAGGCGGCCGATTTTCGGATAGGGGTTGAGCGTCCGGTCGCCCGCGGAATCCGTGGCAGCCAGCGACGCCACGGCATGCGGACGGAAGCCGGATGCCTGGATGCGCAGCGCGCGCCGCACGTCCGGCGGCGGCGGGCTGGCCAGCCAGCCTCGGTCCGTGACCGCGGTGAACGGCGCTGCCGGCGGCGGGTCCGGCGGCACTCCGACGATCGCGACCGCCATGGCCGAAAGGTCGAGATATGGACCTTTTTGTGGCGGAACGATCTTCATTTCCTTCAGGATCGGAAAAGCGCCGACCGCCGTATCCAGGTCGGCACGAAGGCCGGGCGCGAGCGCCTGCCGCTCCGCCTTTTTCCACAGCTTGCTGTCCCACGCCCACAGCGCTCGGGTCCGGTAGAAGACGACGCCGCCTTTCTCGGTCGGCGGTTTCTGGTCGCAATCCCCGAAGCCGAGGTAGTGCGCGGCATCCGGATCGATCGCGCCGCTGATCAGGAACGGTTGCACCGGCACCGACGCAGTGCCGTTTTGCCCGGCGTTCTGGCCGGTGATCGGCTGGGTGTCGACGATGTCGGCGGGTGCATGACCCAGGTCGGTCAGAAGCCGGTGCACCCACGGGTCGATCTGCGTCCGCATCTCGGCCAGTCGCGCCGCGGCGTCAGCCGGCGTGGCGGCCGGCGCGGTCGCGGGGCCGGTGGCCGTGTAGGCGACGTAGAGCGGCTGCTTGACCACCGCGGCGCGGGCGAGCCGAGCGGCGGCCTCGACCAGGGCGTTGGCGGTGGGCGTGTAGCGGGGGGCAGGGGCGACGGGCAGGCTCCAGATCTCCCACGGCGATTCCTGCAATTTCTCGACGAGCCCGCTCATCCGCGCCCAGCGGATGCCGGTGACGTGGCCGGCGCCGACGATGCGGACAGCAGGGATGGTGACGCCGGCCAGCTCATACGGCGCGCTGCTGCGGCTTTGCACCGGGGCCGGCCCGAGAACGGAATTGGCCAGCGCCTCGAACCGCAGCGGGGCTTTCAGGGTCAGGTGCGAGATCAGCCTGTCCGAAAGCGATTTCAGGGTATCGGCGAGCGCCGGGTTCGCCGCCAGCGCGCCTGCGGGCCGTTGGAACGGCGGCAGCTTGGGGATCGTCAGCGCCTCCGGAGCGGGATCGGGCGCGGGCGTCGTCGGCGTGGCTGGCACGGGCGTGACCGGCGTTGGCGTGATGGGGGTCGGTGTCGTCGGACCGGGCGTGACGTGGATCGGCGTCGGCGTCACATGGATGGGCGTTGTCGCGATCGGCGCCGCCGGTGGGGTCGTCGCCGGTGGGGTCGTTGCCGGTGGGGTCGTTGCCGGTGGGGTCGTCGTCGGTGGGGTCGTCGTCGATGGGGTCGTCGTCGGCGCCGTCGCGGGCGCGGCGACCAGCGTGCCGGCCAGGATCGGCCCGATCGGCGGCCGGATGATGATATCCGCCGGCGTCGCATCCAACTGCGCGAAGAACACGTCCTGCACCGGGAAATACCCGGTCACCGGATTGTCCGCCGTCACGTCGAACGGAAGCGTCAGCGTCGCGCCGTGGCTGTCGATCCAGACCACCCCATCGGTCCGCGACAACCGAATCACCTGGTCCGAGTTCAGCGCCGCTCGGGTCACCACCAGCGGCGTCGATGGCAGGCCCAGCGTGGCGGAGGGCAGCGCCCGGACATGCACGCCCGGCGGCAGGTGGGTGTCGCCCACGCCGTCGATGGCCTCGGCGACGAAGGCCCAGAGGGGAGCCAGCGGCGTGCTCATCGCGTCTCTCCGGTCGGGTTCGCGTGGATGCGCATCGCTCGCCCCATAGGCACTGGCCCAGGGCTGGCGTGAGCGCCGGTGATGACACCCCCTCTCATCACTCACCCTCCTGGGCGATCATCAGCGGGCGATCGATCAGCGGGGCGCTGCCCTGGGTGCCGGGGCTGCCGTTCTCCCGCAGTTGCAGCGCGACGTCGTAGATGCGGCCGCCGGTCATGGCGATCGGCGCGGCCGGCACGAGCAGCGAGCGGGTGCCGCCGCCGCTGCGCACCACTTCCGCCAGCGTGCCCAGCGGATCGTGCTTGGTGACATGCGTGACGATCGGATGCCCGCCCGGACCCGGATGGACGATCGTCTGCTCGTAGGTGCGCGAGATGGTCATCGACATCACCTCCATGCGGGGCGGCGGCGGGGGCGTCCCTTGCGCGCCATTGGAGAAGCCGGGCCGCCAGACCGGTTCGTCGGCTTCGATCAGGACGCCGGCGATCCGCCAAGGCTGTCCGGCGGCAGCGGGCCGCAGCCAGACCACGGTCGTGCGCGGCGCGGCCGGCAGCGGCCAGGGATCGAGGCCCAGTGCGGTCAGCGCCGCATCCAGCGCCGTGTCGCCGACCTGCAATGCGCCCGCCGGGAACGCGGCGGTGGCGATGGCGTCGGTCGGCATCGTGATGGCGATCGGAGCGGCGAAGCCCAGACCGGCCAGCAGTCCTGCCGGGTTGTGATAGCGGGAGGTCCGGAAATGGCTGCGCGCGATGGCGACCTCGGGGTGGCCGCCCACGGTCTTCGGCGCGGCGTTCAGCAGCAGGTCGTATTCCGACCGCGGCACCAGGTCCGCGGTCACCGACACCATCGACGACCCGACCGACGGCGCCTGGCCGATGCAGGACGCCGCCACGGCTGCCTGGATGAAGCGGTAATCCGCCTGCGTCCACGCATCGGTCGTCACCTGCCACGACACCTTCGTGGTGACGTCCAGGATGTGCTTGGACCCCGAGACGTGCACCGGCGCGTTGTACAGCGATCCGGCGGGCGGCCTTGTCCGCAGCACCTTCACCTGGAGGATGCGGTCGTATTTCTCGATCAGCGTCTCCAGGTGATCGACCATGAACCAGAAGCCGATCGCGTCATCCAGGAAATGCGGCGCGTCGAGCTGGGTGGGCGTCACCGCCGTCAGGTACCGGGCGATGCCGCGCGGATCGAACGTCCGCTCATCATAGCCCGGGCCGCCCTGTGCCGGATCGACATCCAGGCTGGTGTTCTGCACCGGCGCCGGCGTCGTCGCGAGGCCGAAATCGGCGGTGGCGAAGCGGAACCGCTCCTCGGGGCCGTCGGTCCAATGGTTCGGATCGGGCGGCCCGGGCTCGTCGCCGGGATGCGCCGGCTGCCAGCCCTGCCACTGCCAGGTCACCCGCAGCTCATACGTGCTGTTGGCGTCGAGATAGACGTCGTGGGTCGGCGTGTCGGCGCTGACATCGGCGGCCAGGCCGAGCAGCAGGGCTTTCAGGCTGGCGCGGAAGTTGGAGTCCGCGTTCTGTGCCGCCGAGGCCTCCATGGTCACGCCGCAGACCGCGACCAGGGTGACGGTGCCGCGCAGCCAGGGCGGGATCCGGATGCTGGTCCACCCCTTGCCGGCGGGCAGCTTGAACGTGATCTTCGGACAGGTCTGGACGACCACGCTGGCGGCGGCTGGCTGCGTTGTTGGGGTGGCGGCGAGCTGGGGCTGGATCACCACCGCCGTGCCCGACACGTCGATTGCCGTCACGGTCGGCGTCTGCGCAGGCACGCCATCGAGATACTGCGCGATTGCCGGCGGTTGCGGCCCCCAGCAGACCTCGAAGACGATGGTCTTGCTGCCGCCCTTCACCGTCAGGCCGGAAATCCCCGTCCCATCCAGCACCACCACCCGCCGCCCGGAACCGGAGGCGGTGGCAGAGGCGACCTGTGCGCCGCCGGCGCCGGTCGCTACCAGTTCGATACTGTCGCCGGATGGGTCGAGGTCGATGGTCACCTCGGTCACCGAACCGGGATAGGTGGCTATCAGCAGGCCGGCGCCCAGGTGCAGCGCATGCACGCCGCCGACCGTTACGCCCTCCATCCCCCGGCCGGTGTATTTCGCGCCGGACGCGCCGGCGAAGCTGTCGATCGGGCCGGTCTTGTCGGGCATCGCGTCGCAGACATGCTTGGGCAACTGGATCGCGTCGCGGTTGACGCAGATTTCCAGCACCACGTCGGCCGAGAGCAGCGGCTTCGAGAAGGTCAGGACCATCGGCGCGCTGGCGACGAAGTGGCCCATGGCGGTCCAGCAGGGGAAGCGCCAGCCGCTGGTGAACGTCGCGCCATCGACGACCGCCGGGCCATGCAGCGAGCCGATGGCGCCGGGTTGCCAGGTCCAGCCGGCATCGTTGCCGAACGCGGCGGCGGTCGCGGAGTCGAGCCCGTTGCCCAGGTCGGCGGTGACGGTGAAGCGGCTGGGGAATGCCGCGTTCGCCGGCGGGCTCGCCTTGAACGCGCCCAACGTCCCGGCGAAGAAGACCCAGTCCTTGCCATAGGCGCAGGACGGGTCTGCCGGTGCGCTGGGGTCGCAGACATTACCCACCGTGTTGGCCGGATCGCCCGGCTGCGTCTGCGACCCGTCGCCCAGCCAGCGCGACCAGGCACGCGGATCGGTGGAGAACAGGCCCAGTTCGCGCCCTTCCTCGGTGCTGGGGCCGGGTGCCGGCGGCCCTTCGATGACGGCCGCGCGATGGGTCGGCAGCCACCAGGCGGAATCGAACGGCCCATGCACCTGCGTCCAGCTTCCCGCCTGCGACGGATCGCCGCCGGTCAGCTTGAACAGCGTCAGCGACTTGAGCTGGAAGGCGTATTTCAATGCCGTCGTGCCCGACCACGGCGACAGCGGCGCCGGCGATGCGAGCTTGCGGTTGAAATCGGACGATGAGCCGAGGTTGTCGTTGATGTAGTGCTGGAAGCGCACCACCGCGACGGTGTCCGGCCACACGGTCGGCAGCGGGGAGACGACGCTGTTGGTCACCTTGCCCTTCACCGCGGCCAGGTGGTCGCACAGGTCGATCCCCGCGATCGGGCTGTCCGGCGGCGCGATGCTGCCGCCCGGATCGTCGCCGATATGGATGTCGACGCAGCCCGAGATCGAGAAGAAGAAGAAATCGACATGGCCGCAGAAATGCCCGTCGAGATATTTCTTGTCCGGACCGATATGGAAGCTGACCTGGCCGTCCACGCCGACCGAGATGATCACCAGGTCCAGCTCGCCCTTGACCCCCGCCGCACCGGCGAACAGCAGCGGCTTGGTGCCGACGCCGACCAGCAGGTAGGCCGAGATCTCCAGCTTGAACGGCCCGGCCGACCATTTCAGGTCGAAGCCCGCGCCGGAGCCGATGGTGAACCCGTCGAAATCGAGCGGCTGCGCCAGGTCGAGCTGCACGACGGTGCCGCCCAGGTTATGCAGCCCCCGCTCCTCGATCATGATGAAGGCCCAGGCGGTGACGTCGAGGATGCCGGGCAGCAGCGTCGCGCTGACCGGGCTGCCGGGGCGCGACGTGTCGTTGTCGGTGCCGATGCGGATATACCAGGGATCGCCGCCCGAGATCGGGAAATAGGCCGAGATCGGAATGACCAGTTTCAGGACATGCGGAATCTCGAAATTCGCCCGTACCGCCAGCGTGATCGCGGTCTCGTCGATCAGCACCATGCCCAGGATGCGCAACGATGCGTTGTTCGGCGTGCCCTGTTCGGTCGCCTGGTCCTGGCGCTGCGAGATCAGGTGCGCATCGATGCCGAACACGACCGAGATGTCGGGGAAGCCGATGGTCAGGGAGCCGGCGGCGTTGAAGGTGAACGCGCCGTCCGGCAGCGTGCCGATGACGGCGCCGACGCCGAAGGCGAACTGGCCCGACAGGCGCTTGTACTTGTCCTGCGGCGAGCGGTCGTACCAATCCAGTTGCTTCTGTACCGGATCGGGATTGTTCAGTCCATCCAGGTTGCGCGTTCCGTTGGCAACGAAACGGCCCATGAAGCCGAAGATGCCGAACCCTGTGTTGGCCAGCGGGATACCCACGGGCAATTGCACGCCGACCTCGATCGACACGAAGTCCTGGTCGATCGCGATCGCGCCGTACGCGCTCAGTTTCGCCGGAATCACCGACAGGGACAGCAGCGCTCGGACGCTGCCGCCGTCGCCGACGGTCAGCGAACCCCGTCCGATCAGGGTATCGGGGATGTTCACGCTGGCGGTCAGGCCGCGCAGCTCCGCCGAGAACGGATCGAAGGCGAGACGGATCGTCGCACCCTCCAGCGTCACCACGCCAAGGTCGAGCGCGAACTGGAGGTCGAACTCCATCCATTGCGACCCGTTGCCCATCCGCGAATTGGCGATTCGGATCAGGTTGCCGAGCGGGCCGCCCAGGGACCATTGGCCGGGATCGACGACCTCGACGGAGAGGCCGTCGAAGGAGAAGGCGACGCCCGCGAAGCCGCCGTCGGGCTTGCCGTCGAAGCGCACGCCGACGCCCTTGTAGCGAAGCTTCAGGTGCCCGACGACCGATCCCGCCCCCGACAGGCTGACGTTGACGCGCAGGTCGACGGTATAATCCATCGCCGCCTTGCCGTGCGCGGCGCCGTCCCACTTGTATTCGATCGAGAACCCGTTGATGTCGACGGAACTGGTCTGCGCGCCGGAGTTGATCAGCGCGCCGATCGCCGCGCCGACGGCGAACAGGGCGGCGGCGGCGGCGAATTCTCCGGCCGCGTCCGACACCGTGTCGGCCGGCGCCAGCTTGGCCGCGAAGGCGGGTGCGAACGCCAGGGCGCCGGCCAGCGGGTTCGACTGGAACGTCATGGTGCCGGACGGCAGGCTGAGTGCGCCCGAGGCGTCGGTCTCCCCCGTACGGCTGTCATACGCCCAGTGCAGCAGCAACTGCCAGTAATCCGGTCCGGTCGGCGGCGGCACCGGCGGCGGGTTGCCGGACGTTGTGGCGGGCAGTTCGACCTGGGCCTTTTTCCAGGCGATCAGCGCCTCGGCTTCGCTGGGGATGGCGTCGGACAGGCTGACGACAGTGGGGCTGTCCCATTTGACCGTAAGCTGGACGCGGTAGTCGGTGGGCGGGCCGGAATTGGTGGTGGTCGCGACGGTGGCGGGTGGAGCGCCGTCGGGACCAGGCACCAGGATACGCACCGGCACGCCACCCGGCGCAGGCGGCGGTGGCGGCGGCGGCGCGCCGCCGGTGTCCACGACGTAGATCTCGGCGCTGCGGTAGGGTGGGCGGCGCGTGTCGTTCTTGGCCGAGGCGTGGGTGCTGGTGTCCGACCCGTCTGCGTTCCAGCGCTTGTTCCAGACCGGTGCGGTGCCGGTGACCTGGCTGGCCGGCAGTGCCAGGCGCGCCGCTTCGGTGATGCGCGTGGGCGGGCTGCCTTCGGGCGTCGTCGGGAAGGCGGCGCGTTCGTGTCGGACGGTGATCCTGGACGGGTCGGCACCTGCCTGCTGCAGCGCCGTGGACGCCGCCGCGGCGCGCTTGTCGGCCAGCCCGTCGTTATAGGTGTTGTTCTCGTCCAGCGTGCCGTTGAACTTCAGGTCGTCGGTGCGGCCGACGACGTAGTATTTGCGTCCGTTGGCGGGACCGAAATCCGCCAGCCACTGGCGCAGTTGCGACACGACGTCCGTTCCGTTCGGGCGCGACCGCGATGACAGGTCGCCGCCGCCGAGCGGGATTGCCTCGGGTTCGTGGTTCAGCGTGTCCGATCCCGACGCCGACCCGTCGAACGGGTAGACGACGCTTTGCGGGTCCGCCTCGTCCCAGTTGTACAGCACCTGCGCAACGTTCGGCGTGGTGTTGCCGGGTGGCGTGATGGTGGGCAGCGGATCGGCGGGGTTCGCCGGCACCTGGATCGACACTTCCGCGTCGGTGCCCTGCGGCACGGTGATCACGGTGCCCGCGAAGCTCGCCGGCTGGCTGGCCGCCTGTCGAGCGGCGGAGGCATGGAAGGGGACGGCGAGGAAGGTGTCGGTGACGTCGGTCGGGCTTGCGTCGCCGGTGCCGATCACCGTCACCGCCGCACTGGGACCGCCGCCCGTCATGTGTCCGACGACAAGCGAGCCTTGCGCGACCGGATCGATCCGCACGCGCCGCACGCCGTTGTCGTCCGTCACCGTCAGGTCGAGGCTGGACGTCCCCTCGGGCAGCAGCGGCACGGTGAAGCCGGCGGCGTCGTGCACGACCGTCGGGGCGCTGCCGGTGCCGAGTTGCCAGGTCGCATGCGTATTGGCGTGCGTGGCGATCTGGACGCCGGCGAGGCTGGTTCGCGGGCCGCGCAAGTGCAGCACGTTGTTGTAAACGGTACCGCTGATGGTGGCGTCGACCACCGGCCCGGCGCCGGTCGGACTACCGGCGGCGCGAGGGAAGGAGACGGTGACCTCGGTCAGTTCCGTCTGGCCGTCGGGCACCGCACTGGGCGGGTTGGCGGTGGCGAGAGGCTGCGACGGGTCGGCCGTGCGCAGCCGGTAATGCATCTGCGCGTCCGTCGGCGCGTCGAAATACGGCGTGACCGCGTCGTTGCCTTCGCGACCATCGGGCAGCTTCCAGTAGACGCCGACGACCGCGATGTCGCTGTGGCCGGGGATGGTCTGGCCGATGCCGATATTGAACGTCGCCCGCACCCGTTGCGTCGTGCCGCCGGTCCCGGCGGTGACCGGGAACACCAGGTTCGTGCCCGGCGGCGTGACCGCGTTCTGCGCGACCGGCGTGTCGGACCCGCCATGCGCGTCCTGCTGCGAGACGGTGATGCGGGTGTTGAACTGGTCTGCGAACACCTCTCCGAACTGGATCTGCAGGATGCCTTGCAGCCCGCCGGGAGACCCGACGATGACGTCGCGTGCGCTGACCGACAGCGAATGGAACAGGGGCGTATCGGGCGGCAGGTAGAAGGTCGCTTCCCGGAACGATACGCCTTCCCATGTCTCGTCATGGCTGCGCGCGACGATCTCGGGCGGCGTATAGGTGTTCGACAGGTCGAGCACGAACTGATCGAGCGTCATGCCGAAGCGGGAATCGCCGAACAGGAAATGCGGCGGACGGGCCGTCAGGCGGATGACCGCGCCGGTCGGGGCGCCGGGGTCGAGCGGGTCGGGCGTGTCGACGATCTGGACCTGGGTGCCGGACGCGCCGCCGCCGCTGATCCGGATGACGCCGCGGGCGACCAGGAAGACCTTGCGGGCCTGCTCGCTGCCTTGCACCGGCTGCAGGGTCAGCGCGGTGACGCCGGTTCCGCCGGTCTGTTTCGCCGCGCGAACGCCGGGGATCTGCACCTCGACGTCGGATACCTCGATGTCCAGCGTCCAGAGCGTGGGCGCGGCTTCCTGACCGGCGGTCACGGTCCCGCGCTGGATCGCCAGGCGGAACGGAAGTCCTTCGGTCAGTCCAGGGATCTGCAAGGCCCAGGACGACGTATCGATACCGAGCGTATCGGCGGCGGATTGAAGGGTGCCTTCGTGCAGCACGAAGTCGGCGCTGGTGGTGGCGCGATGGTCGAGGATGGTGAGGACGCCGATTTTCTCGACGACGTCATCGGGTACTTGGAGCGCAAGCGACGACGTCTGCGGCAGCAGGTCGAGCACGCTGATACCCAGCCGAACGCTCATCGTTCCCCCCAAAGGTTGCACTGCGTGCGAACGATCACGGCGGCCGCTCGAGGGAGCGTCGTTACTTAGTTGCTTTGGCTATGATCGTCTGTCGTGTGTCGAACGAGTGCCGCAAACTGGCTGTTTGATTGCTTATGTTACTGAGTTTGATCGATCCGATTTACTTGGTCTTCGATCAAAGTCCTTTCCCCGGCGTCACGGTGCTTGTTGGGCAACCGGACTGAAACAGTTCCTTACAATGCGTTCGACTTTTCCGCAAGTGTTTTTGGAGTTCGGAACGTTCCGGTTGCATCGCATGCTCACCGAGGGCTCCGCTGGTCATGGTCCGGCTTGACCGGACTATCCCGTGCCTCGGGGGAAAGAGATGGCCCGGCCGTGAGTGAGAGGGCGCCGGCCCTGGGGAAGCTATTCCAACCTGAGGGGCCGTTCTAAGCCGCCTGCTGCACCGCACGTAGGAAGCCGGCCACCTCGTCTTGCAGCATCGATGCCTGCTCGCTCATGCCCGTCGCGGACTCCAGCAGGCTGCCGGCCTTGTGGCTGGTTTCCTCCACCGCCTGGGCGACGGCGGAAATGTTGCCGTTGACCTCGGCCGTGCCTGCGGCGGCGTGCTGGACGGCGATGGCGATGGATTGCGTCGCCTGGCCCTGCTGGTCCACCGCGTCGGCGATGTTGCCGGCGATGCCGTTCATCCGCTCTATCGTCGCGCCGATCAGGCGCAAGGCGTTCACGGCGTCGGCGGTCGCCTGCTGCATCGTCTGGATCTGGCCGCCGATGTCCTCGGTTGCCTTGGCGGTCTGGGTCGCGAGGTTCTTCACCTCGCTGGCCACCACCGCGAATCCCTTGCCGGCCTCTCCCGCTCGGGCTGCCTCGATCGTTGCGTTCAGCGCCAGCAGGTTGGTGCGGCCGGCGATGTCGCGGATCAGGCTGATGACCGCGTTGATCTGTTGCGCTGCACTCGCCAGGCTGCTGACCGAAGCGTTCGTCGCCTCCGCCTCGGCCACCGCCTGCGCCGCGATGCGCGCGGACTCGGCGACCTGCCGTCCGATCTCCGCCACCGAAACCGCGACCTGCTCCGCTCCGGCGGCAGCGGTGCTGACGCTGTGCGACGCCTGGTCGGAAGCAGCCGAGACCGCGACCGTCCGCTGCCCGGCATCGACGGTGCCGGCGCGCATCACCATCGCGGCCTCTTTCATGCCGTCCGCGGCAGTGGCAACGGTGTGGGCGATGCGGCCCACGCTCTGCTCGAACTGCGTGACGAGCCGGACCTGGTCGGTCGCGCGCCGCCAGATCAGCAGCGGTCCGGCATAGCGTCCCTGGCGGTCGAAGATGGCGGTGACCTTCAGGTCCAGGGTCTCGGCGCCCAGGGCGAAGCGGGACTGATACGGCAGGTTGGACGGATCGGCGATCAACTCATCCCGCTGCAGCGCGTAGGGACGGAAGATCGCGAGGCCCTTGCCGACCAGCGCGTCGGCCGGCACCGCGAGTTGGTCCTGGACCCGCTCGAGCACCTGCCGCGCCTCGGCGTTGCAGTAGGTGATGGCGAAATCGCCGGTCGGCGCGGCGGTCATGACCCCGACCGGCAATTGCTCGATCATCTGGCTCTGGATGAACGTCTCCCGCATCACGCCGCGCAGCGTCTCGACCGATGCGGCCATGCGGCCCACTTCGTCGCGCTGCGTGACATAGGGAACGGCCTGGTCCGTCTGCCCTTCCGCGATGGCCTGGACCACGTCGGTCAGGCGGCGGATCGGCCGTGCGATCAGCCGGGTGAAGCCGGTGCCCAGCGCCATCATCGCCGCCGCCGCCACGCCGATTGCCGTCAGGATGTTGCGGCGCGCGTCGCGGCCGGCGGCGCTGGCGGCCGCGACGGCGGCTTGCTCCTGCCGTTCCGCCGCTGCCGACAGTGCCTGGAACGAGGCCTCCAGCGACCGGCTGGCGCCGTCCATCTCGGCCCCGGCCACCTGGTCTAGCTTGCGCGTCATCGCGATCAGGTCGATCGACGCCTCGGCAATGCCCTTGCCGATCGTCTGGGTCAGCCGCGCGTCGTCGCGGACGGAGGCGGGGATATCGGCATTCAGCAGTGCCGCCATCGCGGCCTCCTGCTCCTGCTTGGCATCCCTGATCTCGTTCGCCGCGCCACCGTTGCCGGTGGCGATGAACATCAGCGCCGACTGCTGCAGCTTGCCCATGGCGATGCGATAGCGGGACAGGGTAGCCGTCAGCGCGCCGCCGCCTTCCCGGGCCTTGCTCTCCTGTCCTCGGACGGAGTCGACGCCGCTGGCCAGCGCCGCGCCGTCCGAAAGTTCGCGCGCCAAGGTGGACAGGCTGTTCTCGAATGTCGGACGGGTCTGGAACAGCCGCTTCTGGCGGGTCGTCAGGACCTCCGTCCTCAATTCCGCCACCTGCCGCACGGTATCCATCAAGGCGTCCAGCCGCTCGGTCGCCGCGCTCAGCAGGACCGGATCGATCCGGCTGGATGGCTGCCGGAGCAGAGAAGCCGCCAAGTCCTTCTGCTTCAGCGCCCGTTCGACCGAGGCGTGGACGGCGGTCGCGGTCTGCTGTGACTGGACTTCCCGGCTGACGACGCGCAGGTCCTGCGCCGCGATCAGGCTGCCCTGGATCGACCGGCCGATGGCCGCCTGCTCCGTCACCGTCGCCTGAAGGGCGGTGACGAACGCCAGCCGGTCCAGCGCGAACCATGACAGGGCGCAGAGCAGCGCCAGCGCGCCCACGACCGAACTGGCCAGCTTCAGGCTCACCGGCACGTCACGGAGTAAGCGCAGCCCGACCATCGTCCGTTCTCCAATCCCAGGAAACGGAACGCTACGGCGCTTTCCTTAAGGAATCGTGAAGGCTCGTTGCGGCTTAGGAATAGACTACCCGAACGTGGCCAACAGGTCGTCCACCTGCGCCGGCGTCAGCAGCCGTGGCGAGCGCCCCAGCAGCATCAGGAACAATTTAGCCGCTTCCTCCAGCTCTTCCGCCGCGTATACGGCATCGGTCAGGGTCCTGCCCGACACGACGGGACCGTGATTGGCCAGCAGGACAGCCCGAGCGGAGAGGGCCGCGGCGTGGATGGCGGGCTCCATGGCAGGGTCGCCGGGACGGTAATAGGGCACGATCGGCATCGTCCGTCCGACGCGCATCACGAAATAGGGTGTCAGCGGCGGGATCGGGTTCGCCGGATCGACCTGCGGCAGGCAGGAGACGGCAGTGGCTTGGGTGGAATGCAGGTGCACGACCGCCCCGGCGTCCGGCCTCGCCTGATAGAACGCGCGATGCATGAAGACTTCCTTCGACGGCTTGTCGCCGCCGACATGACGGAAGTCACGGTCCAGCTTCGACAGCCGCTCCGGCTCCAGCCGCCCGAGGCTGGAATTGGTCGGCGTCATCAGATAGCCATCCTCCAGCCTGGCGCTGATGTTGCCGGCCGACCCGACCGAGAAGCCGCGCGCGAACAGGCTGGCGGCAAGCTGGCACAGCAGGGAGCGCAGGTCGCTTTCGGTCATGGCCGCAGCATCCGGAAAGCCTTCAGGAAGAAGTCGGTGCCGCCGAAATTGCCGGATTTCAGCGCCAGCATCATGTCGGGTCCGCTGCCGGACGCCAGCGTCCACGGCACGCCGGGATCGATTTCGTCACCGATCCGCAATGACGTGACTCCAAGCTGCTTTGCCACCGCACCGGATGTCTCGCCGCCGGCGACGACCATCTTGCGCACGCCGCGTTCCGCCAGGCCGGCGGCGACGCGGGCCACGGCGTCCTCGATCAGCGCGCCGGCATGGTCGCGGCCCAGGCGCGCCTGCAGTGCCGCGACCTTGTCCGGCGGTGCCGACGCCGCGATGACCACGGGCTTCTCGCCGACCTTCCCGCCGGCCCAGGCCAGCGCGGTCTCGGCCAGCGCGGCGGCATCCGGCGTCGCCAGCGGGTCCATCTCATGCACCGGCAGATGGTCTCGCGCGAAACCCAACTGCGCCAGCGTCGCGCGGGAGCACGAACCCGCCAGCACCGCCGTCGCCCCGTCCAGCACCGGCAGCGCGCCGGGATCGGTCGCTTCCGGCAGCAAACCCGCCGCGCGGAAATTCGCCGGCAGGCCCATGGCGATGCCGGAGCCGCCGGTGATCAGCGTATGATGGGCTGCCGCCGCGCCGATCGAGACCAGGTGCGCATTGGTGACGGCATCGACGATCGCGTAGCGCCGCCCTTGCTCCTTCAGCCGCGTCATGGCGTCCCGGACCGGGCCGGCGCCCTGGTCGACCGTTGCGAACGGAACCAATCCGACCGTCCCGTCGGTCTGGCGCGACAGCACCCGCACCAGGTTCGCGTCCTTCATCGGCGTCAGCGGATGGTTCTCCATGCCGCTTTCGTTCAGCAGGACGCCGCCCGCGAACAGATAGCCCAGGTAGACGGTGCGGTTATTGGTGGGGAAGGCGGGGCAGGCGAGGGCGAACCCACAGCCCAGTGCCTGGACCAGCGCATCCGCGACGGGACCGATATTGCCTTCGTCGGTGCTGTCGAAGGTGGAACAGTATTTGAAGAAGAACTGCCGCGCGCCGGCCGCCTGCAGCCAGTGCAGCGCGGCCAGGGATTCGTCGACCGCCTGGCGGACCGGCGCCGTGCGCGACTTCAGCGCGACGACCACGGCGTCCGCGTCTGGCGCCGGGCTGCCCGCCTTGGGAACGCCGATCAGTTGCACGGTGCGCATGCCGCCCCGCACCAGCATGGAGCAGAGATCGGTGGCGCCGGTGAAATCGTCGGCGATCGCGCCCAGCAGCATGGTCGTTCCCTTCGTCTTGTCGCGGCGCCAAAGGACGGCCCCTCAAGGGGCGGCCCCAAATGGCGCCCCAGCATTACGCCAGCCCGTTCGGGACGGGAAGGTCGTTAGGCCGGGACCAGCGCGGCGGCCAGCTTCTCCGCCTGGTCGCGCCACGACGGCAGCGCCTGCCCCGCCTGCCAGGCTTCCTCCGCCATGTCCCTGCGCAGGGCCGGGTCGAAGATCAGCCGGCGGAGCGCCCTGGAAAGCTGTTCGACGTCCCCCGGCGCGCAGACCACGCCGGCATTGGGCCCGATCAGCGTCGGCACCGCGCCGGTATTCGTCGCGACCACCGGCAGGCCGCGGCGCAGCGCCTCGGCCCAGACCATGCCGTAGCCTTCGTAGTGGGACGTGAGGGCGAACAGGTCGGTGTTCCGCCACAGCGCCTCCAGCGCCTCGCCGGTCGCTTCCGGATGGAAGGTGACGTGCCGGGCGATGTTCAGCTCCTCGGCCAGGGCCCGCAGCCCGTTGGCATAGACCGGGTCGTTCTCGCCCCCCGCGATGGTCAGGTGCCAGTCCAGGTCGAACAGCCGCGACAGGGCGCGCAGCAGCACGTCCTGGCCCTTGCGGGGGATAAGCTGGGCGAGGCACAGGATCTGGCAGGTCGGCCCGCCCGTCCCCGGGCAGCGCGGCAAGGCGTCGAGGCCCGGGACGATCGGCGTGATCGTCTCCGCCGGCACGGCGAAATCGGCGACCAGCCGGTCCGCCGTCTGCTGACTGGTCGTCACGATGTGCCGGACAGCGGCGAACAACTCGGTTTCCCGCCGCTTCATCGTCAGGTCCGGCGGGCTGTTTTCCAGGGACAGCGGATGATGGACCAGGGCGACCGCGCCTGGTAGGTCCGCCAGCGACATGGCGGGCAGGGCCGAGCCGTCGACCAGCATGACGATGCCGGCAGGCGCTGCGGCGGTGTCGGTGGTCAGGTCCACCGTATGGCCCAGCGCACGCAGGTTATCGGCGATGGTCCGGTTATAGATGGCGGCGCCGGACACGGCGGGCAGCGTCGCCGCAGCGATCAGTCGGACATGCATGGCGCCACCTTATATCATGCCCGCAGGAAATCAGCCGCGGGGAGTCGAAGGGGGACGGCGCTCAGACGGCGAGGCGGACCAGGGTGAACAGGCCGAAGGGCGGGACGGGTCGGATCTCGATCCGCGCCAAGTCCTCGGGGCTGAACATCGCTGCCATGGCGAAGTCCGGGTGCCAGCCCAGGGCGCGGGAGGCCGGCGCCATTGCCCGTTCCACCCACCAGCGCGGGCCTTTCTCGGCGGCGAAGTGATTGATGAACAGGATGTTGCCGCCCGGACGGACCACGCGCCGCATCTCGGCCAGCAGCCGGGACGGGTTGGGCACGACGGAGGCGACGAACATCGCCGCGGCAATGTCGAAGGACGCGTCGGGGAAGCCGGTGGCCTCGGCGTCCATTTCATGCAGCGCGACCACGTGATGCAGCCGGTTGCGCTGGGTGCGTTCGCGCGCGCGCTGCAGCATGGGGGCCGAGAGGTCGATGCCGGTGATCCGCTTGTCGCGCGTATAGTGCGGCAATGCCAGGCCGGTGCCGACCCCGACCTCCAGCACGTCGCGGCCCGGCAGGCGGTTGACGGTGGCCACCGCCCGCCGCCGCGCGACGGAGGAGACGCCGCCGAATACCGTATCGTAGATCCCTGCCCACCGGCGGTAGGCCTCCAGGATGGAAGCGGTATCGAGGGCCGTATCCCGGCCAAATGGATCGGCCTTCGCCGCGATGGTCTGTTTTGCCACCAATCTATCCCTACGCTACCCGCGCGCTCTGATGCTTCGAAGCGGGAGGCTGCTTTCGGCAAGCCATTAGAGGACGCGACGATTTTAGGCAACCGCGTTACACTTTCGCCATCTATAGGTCACCCGGTCGCATCATCACGAGACGGCGATACCGGCCCGTCTGCCCGTCGCAGCGGCCAAAAGCGTGGCTGGGTTGTCGGGGGCGCAGGCGGAAAGGGAGTGTTTCGCCGTTCCTGCCGCGAATCGACCGCCGCCATGGGCACCATCGGCTGCGATCGCGCACGGAGTCGGGCGCCTTGCCCTCTGTCGGGGAGGCACGGAGACCACGGAGGACGTGTGGCGGCATCGTCGCGCCCGGGCACTGATTGCCTGGATGCCATAAGCGGTGGAACAGGCCGCGACCGGTGCGTCGTCGTGATCGGTGCGCCCGTGGATCGAGCATCCCCACGACCGGCTCATTCTCGTGCCGCAAATGCGCGTCGCCGTTGCTTGTCGTGCTTGCCTGTCCTACCCGCCGACGAACCTGCCGCCCGCCATGACGGAGAGCTGACGGCGCCCCTTGTCCGCCGAAGCCAACGCCGACGACGCCAGGGCCAGCCCGCGACGCCTCCGTGACCCCCTGCCTTCCCAAAGCCCGCAAAGCGGGTGCCGCCGTGCGAACCAAGCGCCGCCAACAACCGCACCGGCCATCCCCACAGTCCTTCACCGCCTCAAAAGCCAAAAGGCCGGACCCGCCGCCGCGGGCTGATCCCGGAACAGGCTCCGAGGGTCAGGCGGCGCGTTCGTAGATCGCGGCGATCCCCTGGCCGCCGCCGATGCACATCGTCACCAGCGCATAGCGGCCGCCGATCCGTTCCAGCTCATACAACGCCTTCACCGTCAGGATGGTGCCCGTCGCCCCGACCGGGTGGCCGAGCGAGATGCCGGACCCGTTCGGATTCGTTTTCTCCGGATCGAACCCGAGGTCCTTGGCGACGGCACAGGCCTGCGCGGCAAATGCTTCGTTCGACTCGATGACGTCCATCTGGTCCAGCGACAGCCCCGCCCGCTTCAGTGCGGCGCGGGACGCCGGAACCGGCCCGATGCCCATGATCTTCGGATCGACGCCGGCATGGGCATACGCAACCAGCCGGCCCATGGGCTTGGCACCGCGCTTGGCCATCGTCTCACCGTCCATCAGCACGACCGCGGCTGCGCCGTCGTTGATGCCGGAGGCATTTCCGGCCGTGACGGTGCCGTCCTTCTTGAACACCGGCCTCAGCTTGGCGAAGTCGTCGGGACTGGCGTCGGCGCGGACATGCTCGTCCGTATCGAAACGGATCTCGCCTTTGCGGGATTTCAGCATCACCGGCAAGATCTGCGACGCGAACCGCCCTTCCTTGATCGCGCGGCTGGCGCGCTGGTGCGACAGCAGTGCCAGGTCGTCCTGCTGGCCGCGCGTGACCTGGTGGCTTTCAGCCAGGTTCTCGGCGGTGATCCCCATGTGGATATCGTGGAACGGGTCGTGCAGCGCGGCCGTCATCATGTCGATCATCGCGGCGTCGCCCATCCGAGCGCCCCAGCGCATGCCGGGGACGGTGTAGGGGGCGCGGGACATGTTTTCGGCGCCGCCCGCGACCGCGATGTCAGCGTCGCCCAGCGTTACCGCCTGCGCCGCCGACACGATCGCCTGCAGCCCCGATCCGCAGAGCCGGTTCAGCGTGAGGGCCGGTGCATCCTGCGTCACGCCGGCGCCCAGGGCGGCGACGCGCGCCATGTACATATCTTTCTGGTCGGTGTGGATGACGTTGCCGAAGACGACGTGCTCCACCTCGGCCCCGTCCACGCCGGCGCGGGACATCGCCTCTTTCGCCACCTGGGCACCCAGCTCCGTGGGCGGCAGGTCCTTCAGGCTCCCGCCGAAGTCACCGATCGCGGTGCGGACACCGGAGACGACGAAAACCTCGCGCTGCATGGCCGTTTCCTCTTGCTCGAACAACGCCCGATCATGCCCGCGCGGACTGGCGGCACGCAAGCCGGCCCGGGTCGGACCGAGCGGGTACCAATCTTGATCTCATGTAAGGGGTTGGTTAGGTAGGACATGTGACGTGGCCGTGATGGCGCGCCTCCGCGGATTGGGATGAACAACTGATGCGATTTCTCCGGTGGCTGATCGCTTCTATCAGCATGGGTTTTTTCAGCCTTTCGGTGGCCTGGGCCGCAGACGTGGTCGGCGCGCCGCGTCCCTGGGAAATGGGCATGCAGCGCTCCTTCAGCCCGATCAAGGACCGGATCATCGACCTGCATGACCTGGTGCTGGCGATCATCACCCTGATCACGCTGCTGGTCGGCGTGCTGCTCGTGATCGTCATGCTGCGCTTCAACGCGCGAAAGAATCCGACCCCCAGCCAGACCACGCACCACACCTTGCTGGAAGTCGTCTGGACCATCGCCCCCGTTCTGGTGCTGGTCATCATCGCGATCCCGTCCTTCCGCCTGGTCTATTACGAAGACCGGACCGCCGACCCGTTCATGACGGTGCAGGTGACGGGACATCAGTGGTACTGGGAATACACTTACCCGAACCAGGGCAACATCGACATCGAGAGCCGCTATGTCACCGATGAAGACCTGAAGCCCGGCCAGCTTCGCCTGCTGGCCGTGGACAACCAGATGGTCATCCCGGCCGGCAAGCGCATCCGCATCCTGACGACCAGTTCCGACGTCATCCACAGCTTCTTCGTCCCGTCCCTGGGCGTGCAGCGCTACGCCATCCCTGGCCGGACCATCGAGCTATGGCTGGAAGCCGACAAGGAAGGCACCTTCTACGGCGAGTGCAACCAGATCTGCGGCGAGAACCACAGCCGCATGCCGATCTCGATCAAGGCCGTGTCGATGCCGGAGTTCGAGGCCTGGGTGAAGCAGCAGCAGAAGGCCGCGTCCGCACAACCGCTGGAACCGCTGCAGAAGGTGGCGTCCAAGTAGACCTTTTCCGGACCGGTCCGTAGGGCGTCCAAGGGAGACCTGGGCGCCCTTTTTCGTTCAGCCGCCCGCCTGCGCCATCGTCCGCAGTTCGTCGATCGCGACCAGCGCGCCATCGCGCTCGAAATGCCAGAACGTCCACCCGTTGCAACTGGGCGCGTGCGTCAGCGCCGCCCCGACCTTGTGGATCGAGCCCCGGATGTCGCCCGCGCTGATCGTGCCGTCCGGCCCGACCATCGCGCTGACCCGACGCTGCCGGTCGAACAGCCAGGTGCCCGGCGTGATCAGGCCTTGCTCCACCAGGTTGCCGAAGGGGATGCGCACCGCTTCCCGCCTGGTCGGCGCCGCGGCGGCCTCGGCGGCGGAATAAAGCCGCGTGCGGATCAGCCGCCCCATGGCCGCCTCGACATAGGCGGGATGGCGCTCGATCCCGATGTAATGACGGCGCAGGCGCTTGGCGACCGCCAGCGTGGTGCCGGTGCCGGCGAACGGGTCCAGCACGATGTCGTCCATGTTGGTACTGGCCAGCAGCACGCGATGCAGCAGCGCCTCGGGCTTCTGCGTGGGGTGCAGCTTCAGCCCGTGCGCATTGCGCAGGCGTTCGGGGCCGGTGCACAGCGGGATGAACCAGTCGCTGCGCATCTGGATGTCGTCGTTCAGCGCCTTCATCGCCTGGTAGTTGAAGCGGTAACGGGATTTCGGTTCGCGCGCCGCCCAGATCAGCGTCTCATGCGCGTTGGTGAAGCGCCGGCCGCGGAAGTTCGGCATGGGATTGGCCTTGCGCCAGATCACGTCGTTCAGGATCCAGAACCCCAGGTCCTGCAGGATCGCGCCCAGGCGGAAGATGTTGTGATACGCCCCGATGACCCAGATCGTGCCGTCCTTGCGCAACAGCCGCCGGCACTCCGTCAGCCAGTCCCGGCAGAACGCGTCATAGGAAGGGAAGTCGGTGAACCGGTCCCACTCCTCATCCACGCCGTCCACGATGCTGTCGTCGGGCCGCCGCAGCTCACCCCGCAACTGCAGGTTATAGGGCGGGTCGGCGAAGATGCAGTCGACCGAGGCCGACGGCAGCATGCGCATGATCTGCACGCATTCGCCTCGCAGCACCTGGTCCAGCGGAAGTTCGAGCACGTCGTCCACGGCGGGCCCTAGCGTGCTGAAGCGGCGGACATTGCGTCAACCGCTCGTGGTGAGATCAAGCCGAAGCTGGGCCACGGCGCCGAAGGTCTCGCGATGGTGCCGCGTCGTCCCCAGCCGGACCAGCGCCGCCCGGTGTTCGGTCGTGGCGTAGCCGACATTCGCCTCCCACCCGTATCCCGGGAACCGGCTCGCCAGCCGCGTCATCGCTCGGTCGCGGGTCACCTTGGCGACGATGGAGGCTGCGGCGATCGACAGGCATAGCCCATCGCCCCCGACCACGCAGCGGACCGGACACCCCAGCTTCGGAGGATAATTGCCGTCGACCAGCGCCAGATCGGGGACCACCGCGAATCGGCTGATTGCGCGCTTCATGGCCAGCATGGAGGCGTGAAGGATATTGAGCCGCAGGATCTCGCCCACCGACGCGGCGCCGATGCCGATCTCGGCGCCGGAGACCAGCAGCGCGTCGAACGCGGCCTGACGCTGGGCGGCCGTCAGCTTCTTGGAGTCGTCCAGCCGGTCGGCGAGGTCGGATGCCACCGCGGCTGGCAGGATGACGGCAGCCGCGACGACGGGACCAGCCAACGGACCTCGGCCAGCCTCATCCACTCCGGCGACCCGCCCCCCGGCGGCCAGTTCCATGTCCAGACTGGGCATTCTTGTTCCCGTAGCACCGGATTTCCGAGTCGGGGAAGACCGCCTGCCCGATACCCCTGCGCCGACCGGCGCTTCGCATTCCCCCCATCCGCTGGTAGAAGCCCGGCATGAGCGCCATCGCCTCCATGACCGGATTCGCCCGCACCGAGGGCCAGATCAGCGGAATCGCCTGGGCGTGGGAACTGCGCAGCGTCAACGGCCGAACCCTGGAGCTGCGCTTCCGCCTGCCCTCCGGCTGGGACAGCGTCGAAACCGCCTTGCGCGACATCGCCGCCAAGTCCCTGAAACGCGGCAACGTCACCGCCAACCTGTCGGTCAAGCGCCAGAGCGAGAGCCGGCTGGAACTCGATCCCTTGGCGCTGGAGCAGGTGCTGAAGATCGCCACCGACCTGCATCACCGTATCCCCGGCAGCCACCCGCCTTCGCCCGAGGCGCTGCTGTCCCTGCCCGGCGTGCTGCGCCAGGCTCAGGCCGATCAGCAGGAGGAGCGGGCTGTCGCGGCGGCCGAGGTGCAAGCCGGGTTCACCGCGGCGGTCGCTGACCTGGTGACCGCCCGCCAGGCCGAGGGGGACCGGCTTGCCGCCGTGCTGCGCGGGCAGTTGCAGGAGATCGCCGGCCTCTGCGGCGAAGCGGCCGAGGCCGCCGCCGGGCAGCCGGCCGCGCAGCGGGCGCGGATGCTGGACAACCTTGCCACCCTGCTGCGCGAGCAGCCCAACCTGCCGGAGGAACGGGTGGCGCAGGAAGTCGCGCTGCTCGCCAGCCGATCGGATGTGCGGGAGGAATTGGACCGCCTGCGCTCCCACATCGCCGCCGCGCATGATCTGCTGCAGGAGGCGGTGAACATCGGCCGCAAGCTGGACTTCCTGATCCAGGAATTCAACCGAGAGGCCAATACGCTGTGCAGCAAGTCCGCGACCGGGACGCTGACCGCGATCGGGCTGCGGCTGAAAGCGGCGATCGAGCAACTCCGCGAGCAGGTGCAGAACATCGAATGACCTCCATCGCTCGGCGTGGCGTGTGCCTGGTGCTGTCGGCCCCGTCGGGGGCCGGCAAGACGGCGATCAGCGACGCGCTGCTGAAGAGCGAACCCTTGCTGGAACGGTCCGTCAGCGTGACGACACGCGCGCGGCGGCCGAACGAAATCGATGGCGTGCACTACCATTTCATGACGGAAGACCAGTTCCAGGACGCGCTGCGCAACGATGCGCTTCTGGAATGGGCCAGGGTCTTGCAAGGCACGCACGCCTACGGCTCGCCACGCGCGCCGATCGAGGCGGCGCTGGCGGCCGGGCGGGACGTGGTGTTCGACATCGACTGGCAGGGACACTTGCAGTTGCGTTCGAAACTTCCGGCGGACGTGGTGGGGGTGTTCATCCTGCCGCCGGACCTCGCGACGCTGGACGCGCGGTTGAGAGGCCGAGCGGGGGATTCGCCCGAGGAGATCGCGCGGCGGATGCGGGTGGCGCGGGATGAGATCAGCCATTGGGTGGATTTCGACCACGTGGTGGTGAACGACGACCTGTCGGTGGCGACCGAGTCGGTACGGTCGATCCTGCACGCCGCCCGATCGGTGCGGACGCGGATGGTGGGGCTGCCGGACTATATCCGGAGGTTGGGGTAGCCTTTCCGTCGTGGCGGGGAAGGCGCAAGTACCGCGCTGTCTTCGCGCCTGAAGAAACGACCGCCGACCACGACGGATGTCACTACAAGCCCATATACGCCTTCCGCACGTAGTCGTTCCCCAGCAGCGACTGCGTGTCCCCGCTGGTCACCATCGTCCCCGTCTCCAGCAGGTACCCGCGCGTCGCCAGACGCAGCGCCATGCTGGCGTTCTGCTCCACCAGCAGGACCGCCACGCCGTCGTCGTGGATTTCCCGCAGCGTCTTCGACAGCGTCTGCACCATGATCGGCGACAGCCCCACCGTCGGCTCATCCACCAGCAGCAGCTTGGGCCGTGCCATGAGGCCGCGGGCGAAGGCGAGGATTTGCTGCTCACCGCCGGAAAGGCTGCCGGCGGCCTGGCGCTGGCGCGACTCCAGGATCGGGAACCGCGCCATCATCGCGTCCATGTCGCGCTTCACAGCCTCGGCGTCGCGGCGGCGGAACGCGCCCAGGCCCAGGTTTTCCCGTACCGTCATGCGAGGGAATAGACGTTTCCCTTCCGGAACATGCACCAGGCCGCGCTCCAGCCGCTCACGGGGGGTCAGCGCCTCGATATTCTCGCCGGCGAAACGGATCGTCCCGCCGGCCTGCGGCGTCAGGCCGGAGATCGCGCGCAGGCAGGACGTCTTGCCCGCGCCGTTGGCGCCGATCAGCGTGACCGTCTCGCCCTCGGCCACCTCCAGCGACACGTCGTTCAGCACGCGCGCATGACCATAGGCGACGGCGAGGCCCCGGACCTCAAGAAGCATCTTCATAGACCCCGAGATACGCCTCGATCACCGTCGGGTTCCGGGTGACCTCCTGCGCCGTCCCTTCCGCGATCAACCGGCCGAATTGCAGCACGCTGACCCGGTCGCAGACGCCCATGACGGCCTTCATGTTATGCTCGACCAGGACGATGGTGACGTCCTGCTTGTCGCGCAGGTCCCGCACCAGGGCCATCATCCGGTCCACGTCCGCGTGGTTCAACCCCGCCACGGGCTCATCCAGCAGCAACAGGCGCGGCTTGGGCGCAAGGCCCACCGCGACCTGCAGCAATCGCTGGAACCCGTGCGGCAGGTCGCCGGCCAAGTCCTGGGCGTGATCGGCGAGGCCCACGAAGTCCAGGATGCGCTGCGCCTCCTCTGCCAGCTCTGCGCGCTTGCGGCGTTCGGCGGCAGAACCCAGGAAGCCGCCCAGGGCGCCGAAGCCGGTATGAGAATGCAGCGCCAGCAGCACGTTGCGGAACACGGTGAAGCCGGGGAACAGTTGCGAGTGCTGGAAGGTCCGGACCAGCCCCCGCTTCACCAACCGGTGCATCGGCACGCCGGTGATGTCCGCGCCATCGAACGCGACGCGTCCGGCAGTTGGTTTCAGAACGCCTGAAATCAGGTTGAAGGTCGTGGTCTTCCCGGCCCCGTTCGGTCCGATCAGGCCGTGGATCGCCCGTGGCTCCACGGTCAGGGAGACGTCGTTGACCGCGACCAGGCCGCCAAAGCGGCAGGTCAGGCCGGAAACCTGGAGCAGGCTCATGCCGCTCGCCGCCTGCGAAGGCGCCTGATGGCGCCGGTGATGCCGTCAGGCATGGTCAGCATCGAAACCACCAGGATCATCCCGAAAATCAGCATCTGATACTTCCCGGTCGCTCGGAATAATTCCGGAACGATCGTCAGGACGACGGCGCCCACGACGGGACCGGCCAAGGTGGAAAAGCCGCCGACCACGATGAAGATCAGGATGCTGACGGAATACTGGAAGTCGAAGATCAGCGGACTGATGTAGCCGACGTAGTTGGCATAGAAGCTGCCGGCAAGACCGGCGACGAAGGCCGAGATGATGAAGGCGACCAGCTTGTAGCCCGTGACATTGATGCCGACCGACGAAGCCAGCAGCTCGCTTTCCCGAATGCTCCACAGCACTTCGCCGAACCAGGACCGGCTGATGCGCCAGATCACCCAGCAGGTCAGCACCACCAATACCAGGCCCAGGTAATAGAACGGCACCTTGTCCAGCGGCGTGAACAGCCAGCGCGGCGATGGGGGCGGGATGTCGCGGATGCCGTACCAGCCGCCGAACGGTGTCTGGAAGTATGCGAAGATTCCGCGCACGACCTCCCCGAACGCAAGCGTCACCAGGAAGAAATAGACGCCGCGCACGCGCAGGCTGAGCCGTCCGACCGGGGCCGCGATCGCCGCAGGCAGCACGCCCGCGATCGGCAGCGCGATCCAGAAGGACACACCCAGGTCCTTGGTCAGCAGCGCCGAGGTCATCGCGCCGATGAACATGAAACCTGCCTGGCCGAAGGAGATCAGGTGCGTGATCCCCAGCAGCCACATGCTGGTGGCCAGCATGATGTTCAGGAAGATCAGGATCATCACATGCAGCAGGTAGCTGTCATGCACACCCAGCGGCACGAGGGCCAGGGCCACCAGCAGCGCCGCGATGCCCCAACGATCAGACGTCATAGCCGAACAGTCCACGCGGCCGGACGATCAGGAAGATCATCAGGATGGCGAAGTCGAAGATGAACGCCAGCTCTCCGCCGAAGACGGTGCCGGTCACGCTGTCGGACAGCCCGATCGCCAGGCCGGCGATCACCGTGCCCAGGATGCTGCCCATGCCGCCGATCTGCACGATGATGAAGGACTTCAGCAGCGGGTCGGCCCCCATTTCCGGATCGGCGCCGAACAGGGTCCCCAGCATCGCGCCGCCGACCGCCGCCAGCATCGCGCTGATGACGAAGACGGTGACATAGACGCTTTCCGGATTGATCCCCATCAGCAGCGCCGCCTCCCGATCCTGCTCCACCGCCCGCATCGCTCGGCCGGGCCGGGTGTAGCGCAGGAAGACGGCCAGCGCGATCGCCAGAACGCTGCACAGCACGGCGGCGAAGACGCGCTGCTTGGCGACATAGACGCCGTTCCAGACGAAAACACCAGGGAAGGTCGGCGGGATCGCCACAGGCTCCGGCCCCACCACGGCCCAAGTGGCGGAGCGGATGGCGAAGGACGCGCCGACACCCAGGATGAAGCAGGTCAGGATGTCATAGTTCAAAGGCTTGAACAGCAGCTTCTGGCACAGCACCGCGACGATCGCGCTGAACAGGATCGCCGCGGCCACGCCCACCAGGAACGGCATGCCCCACAGCACCGACACGTAATAAACCGCGAAGGCCGAGAGCATGCACAGTTCCCCGTGCACGAAGTTCACCACGCGCATGATGCCGAACAACAGCGTCACGCCCAGGGCGATCAGCATGTAGATCGATCCCGTCACCAATCCGGTGACGATGATCTGCAAAGCGAAGGTCATGGGCTTGCCGACAGGCCGGGATCACGCACCCAGGTCACACACCCACCGGCCAGTTCACCACATCCAGCGGTGCCGGCTTGCCGTTCTTGATCACCGACATCGGAATGTCGCGCGTCAGGGAGCAGTCCAAGCCGTAGACCGATTTCATACCGAAACGCTCCAGCCCGAACAGGCCATGGTACTGGACCTTCCGCAGCGAATCCGCGACCTTCGTGGTGTCGATGGAACCCGCGTCCTGGATCGCCTGGGCCAGCATGAACGGCCAGTCCCACATCAGATAGGCGAACGACGGCATCGGCGGTCCGTATTTCGCGATCCACCAGTCGTGCAGCTGCTTTTCCGAGTCGTTCTGGGGTTCCGCCAGCGTATCGAACAGGATCGTGCCCTCGGCGGCCTCGGGCGTGGCGATCTGCACGAAGGACTGCGCGTCGGAATAGCCGAGGAGGATCTTGCCTTTGTAGCCAAGCTCCCGCAGCGCCTTGACCGCCAGCCCCTGGTCGCGGCCGATGGTGCCGCCGAAATCGATCAGGTCGGGCTTGTCCTCGGCCAGGCGGGTCGCGACCGGATAGAAGTCCAGCGCGCCGCGCTTGAAGAACTCGTTGGCGCCGCTAGTGAAGCCGTACTTCTTCGCCAGCATGCGGCGGTCGGCCGTTTCGGTGAAACCGGCCTCATCGCTGGGACCGATATTGGCGATCCGCTTGACCTCGGGATACGTGGTCTTGATCCAGGGGTAAACGGCGTACGCGGTTTCGTTGCAAGGCTGCACCCGGAAGCTGAACGGGTATTTCGGATTGGTCAGATGGTCCTTGCCCGACGCGGCCGAAAGCTGGACGCATTTCAGTTCGGTGGTCTTCTCCACCACCGGCACGGAATTGCCGGAGCCCGAGGAAAACAGGTAGCGCACGCCGTCGGACAGCATCTTCTCGACGACGGTGACCGCCTCGGCGGGGACATATTTGTTGTCGTAGTGCTGCACGACCATCGTGTATTTCGTGCCGCCGATCATGATCCCCTTTTCGTTGATCACCTCCAGCGCGTGATTGATCGTCCGCTGCGTGGTGATGCCGGTCGGCGCCGCGGGGCCGGATAGCGGCAGGCTGCTGCCCAGGACGATCGTGTTGTCGGCGGCCCGAGCGGAACGGATGATGAAGGGGGCGGCGCTGACGGCGCCGGCGGCGGCAAGGAAGCCGCGACGCCGCATCGGACGGACGCGCACGTCTGCAGAAGGCGCCTCGGCGCCGATCATGTCTGGCATTGTTTCCGTTTCCCTAACCGTTAGCTTTATTTGATCGTGTTGCAGCGGAGCGTCTGTCACTCACGATCAGGAGTCAAGCGGGCGCCGCCGGCCGTTTTCGCACGGAGTCGGACGCTTCGCGTCCCGTCGGGGAAGACACGGAAACGACGGAGTCGTTGTTTTTCCGTCGCGGGCCACGAACGCCTGTTCGGGCTGGCGACCGATTGCTTTCATGCGCTTCGCGCTTGGTCAATGCACCCCCGTGCCCCTTGGAAACGAGGGTCCCTCAGGTCATGTCCTCAGGCCGACCGGCATTGACCACGACCTGTGATCGAATCCCCGCCATGGCCCAGCTTGGGTACAAACCGGGCCATGGCGGGAGAGAAGATCGGGATCAACGACTCCGTGGTTTCCTTGTTCCGGGTCAGGGGGCAGTCCACGCAAAGCGCTCAACGTCGGCATGAGACCCGGCGAGAGGCAGCCGCTCGAGACCCTGGAAAGATCAGGATGCGGCCGGAACGGCCGTCATCCTTCCTCCCGAGGCAGTCCCAGCAGCGTATGGAACACATACTCGTTGTGCGCCCCGACCGCCGGCCCGGTCCAGCGGACCACGTCCTCCGGCTTCTCTCCGTCCAACCGGATCGTCGGACCGGGATGCAGCGTCGGGCCGATCAGCGGGTCGTCGATCCGCTGCACCGCCTTGCGTGCCAGGAAATGCGGATCGGCCGCGCAATCGGCGATGTCGAACAGGCGGGAGCACGGGACTTCCGCCGCCTCCAGGATCGCTTCGGCGTCCTTCGCCGGCAGCGTCTTCGTCCAGGCGGCAATGACCGCGTCCAGCGCGTCGCGGTTCTGGCAGCGCAGCCCGTTGGTCGCGTAGCGCGGGTCGTCGGCCAGCGCCGGCTGGCCGATCGCCTTCATCATCCGGCCGAAGATCAGGTCCGAGTTCCCGGCGATGCACAGCCAGCGCCCATCGGCGCAGGCATAGGTATTGGTGGGCGAGGCCGTCGCGATGGCCGCACCGGCCGGCTGCCGCACCCGTCCATCCATCGCATATTCCGGCAGCATCCCCTCCATCAGGCTGAACACGCTGTCCACCAGGTTGACGTCGATGACCCGCCCCTTGCCGGTGCCCATGGCGTCCCGCTGCCAGACCGCCGACAGCAGTCCGATCGCCGCGTACAGCCCCGCGAGGTCGTCGCTGATCGAGATGCCGCAGCGCGGCGGCGGCAGTTCGGTCGCGCCGCCCGGATGCGCGGTCAGATGCCGCAAGCCGCCGATCGCCTCGCCGATCGCGCCGAACGCCGGCTTGTCGCGATACGGGCCATCCTGGCCGTAACCGGAAATACGGGCGATCACCAGCCTCGGGTTCACCTCATGCAGGACCTCGGGGCCGATCTTCAGGCGCTCCAACTGCCCGGCCCGCAGGTTCTCGACCAGGACGTCCGCGCGCTCCATCAGCTTCAGCAGCGTTGCGCGGTCCTTTTTCAGGTCCAACTCGACGCTGAGCTTGTTGCGTCCGTGGATGCTGAACCAGACGGAATGACCGTCCTTGGCCGCCCCCCAGCCGCGGAACGGATCGCCGCCGGGGGGTTCGATCTTGATCACCTCGGCGCCGAGATCGGCGAGGATGCGGGTGCAGAACGGCGCAGCGATGTAGTGGCCGATTTCCAGGACCTTCAACCCCTGAAGAGGCGACATCGGCATAAACTACCTCCAGTTGAAAAATATTCTGGCGACACACGAAAAAATCGGCACGAGCACGGCGTTGTTAACCTTTCATAAAGGTTTTTGCGTTACATACGTCTTCGGCGCCCCTGATTTGGGACGCTCTGTTTCCTCCCCCGATTGCCGCGCCAGATGCGCGGCCAACTCAGGCGGTACGACCACACATCCCCCCTTTCGGTCGTACCGCCTTTTTTTCTCCCCCGACAGTCCCTTTTCGGATCGGCAATCCCGCCGCAATATCGCGCCGCACAACAGAGCGGAGCGCATCGCATGGACCCGGTCGTGGTTGCCCTCGCCAAGGCGGCGGGGCTGGAGAAGGCACTCGCCGAGTTTCCCGATGACGTGGCGGTGGCCGCCGCGCAAGCCATGAACAATGCCGGCGTCGTGCACATGCCCTCCGATCCGGCAGCCGAACCCTGGCCGCCGATGCGGGCGGGGCTGGGGCTATGACCGAACCGCACTGGCTGACGGCGGGTGAGATCGCCCAGGCCTTCGCCGCCCGGACGCTCTCGCCGGTCGAGCTGACGAACGCCCTGCTGGCGCGCATCGAAGCGATCGATCCCAAGCTGAATGCTTTCATCCGCATCGACCCCGAAGGCGCCATGGCCGCCGCCATGGCCGCCGAGGCCGAAATGGCCGCCGGGCGCGTGCGCGGGCCGCTGCATGGCGTGCCGGTCGGCGTGAAGGACATCATCGATGTCAGCGGACTGCCGACCACGGCGCATTCCAAGGTGCTGGTCGACAACATCGCCAAATCCGACGCGGTGGTGACCCAGAAGCTGCGCCAGGCCGGCGCGGTGATCCTGGGCAAGCTGTCCACGCATGAGTTCGCGATTGGGGGACCAAGCTTCGACCTGCCGTTCCCGCCGGCGCGCAATCCGTGGAATCCGGACCATCATCCGGGCGGCTCGTCGTCGGGATCGGGCGCCGGCGTCGCCGCCGGGCTGTTCCCGCTGGCGCTGGGCACCGACACCGGCGGATCGGTGCGCAACCCGGCCAGCGCCTGCGGCATCGTCGGACTGAAGGCGACCTATGGCCTGGTGTCCCGCCGCGGCGTATTCCCGCTGTCCTTCACGCTGGACCATGTCGGCCCGCTGACCCGCACCGTCGCCGACAACGCGCTGCTGCTGGAAGCCATCGCCGGCTACGACCCCGAAGACCCCGGCTCCGCCGCCACGCCCGCGCGGCATTTCGGCCGCCTGCTCGACGCCGGCGTGCGGGACCTGCGCATCGGCTTCATCCGCCATTTCCACGAGCGTGACGTGCCCGCCCACCCGGAGGTGGCCGCGGCGCTGGAGGACGTCGCCCGCGTGCTGCAGGCCGAAGGCGCCCAGGTGCATTCCGTCACCCTGCCGACGCTCAATGAGTTCGCCGGGATCAACCGTGTCATCCTTTGCTCCGAGGCCTGGTCGATCCATGCCCCCTGGCTGCGCGAACGGCCTGGCGACTATGGCCAACTCGCCCGGCAGCGCCTGCTGCCTGGCGCGTTCATGACCGCCGGGGACTACGTCGGCGCGCAACGACGCCGCAAGGAGGTGATCGCCGCCGTCGAAGATCTGTTCCAGTCCTATGACGTACTGATGTGCGCGAGCTCCATGGACCCGGCCAGCCGGATCGAGGACGCGGTCGAGACCGGCCGCACCTATTCCCGCCAGGCTCGTACCCCGTTCAACGTCACCGGTCATCCGGCGCTCGCAATGATGTCCGGCCTCGCCAGCACCGGCTTGCCGACCTCGGTCCAGTTCGTCGGCCGGTATTTCGACGAGGCCACGGTGCTGCGCGTCGCCGCCGCCTATGAGCGCGCGACGGGCTGGCACAAGAAAAAGCCCCCGATCGGCTGAGCCATGACGGTCGACCTGCCGGATACCGGACCGACGTCTCGGGTGTTCTTTTCCCAACGGCTGCGGATGCACTACGTCGACTGGGGAAACCCGGAAGCGCCGCCGCTGATCCTGCTGCATGGCGGGCGGGACCACTGTCGCAACTGGGATTGGGTGGCAGCCGATCTGCGGCGGGATTGGCACGTGATCTGCCCCGACCTGCGGGGGCATGGCGATTCCGCCTGGTCGGCATCAGGCCATTACACGATGGCCAACTACATCTATGACCTGGCGCAACTGATCCACCAGCAGGACCTGGCGCCGGTGACGATCGTCGCCCATTCCCTGGGCGGCAACATCGCGCTGCGCTACGCCGGCATCTATCCGGAAAACGTTCGGCGCATCGTCGCCATCGAAGGGTTGGGGCCGGGCCCGCGCCAGAACGCACTGCCGGAAACGCTGACGATGCCGGATCGGATGCGGCGCTGGATCGACCAGACGCGTGCGCTGTCCGGCCGCATGCCGCGACGCTATCCCACGCTGGACGCCGCCTATGCCCGCATGCAGGACGCGAACAAGCATCTCAGCGCGGCGCAGGCACGGCATCTCACCCAGCACGGCGTGAACCAGAACGAGGACGGGACCTATAGCTGGAAGTTCGACCACTATGTCCGCCTCTGGCCGCCTTACGACAGGTCGCGCGAGGCGATCGCGGAACTCTGGGGCGCGATCGCCTGTCCGACGCTGCTGGTCTGGGGCCGCGAAAGCTGGGCGAGCAATCCCGAGACGGACGGACGCGCCGCCTATTTCCGCGACGCGCGGGTACTGGCCGTCGATCGTGCGGGGCACTGGGTGCATCACGACCAGCTTGAACTCTTCCTGCGGGAAACGCGTCGCTTTCTTGGCGTCCGGTAGCGGCCGGAGGGGAAATCTCGTAACGCTTGTATCAATCGACCGAGCGCTTCTGCGGAGGGATGACCCGGCTGCGGAACAGACCTGCAAGCCGATGCAAGATCCGACAAAGCCGTTGCCAACCCAACGGCGGCATGCGAAGTCTGCCGGATATTCCGCCAAGGCAGGCTTCATCGGCCAGTGAACGACACCGCCTCTGAACCAAGCGAGTCGAGTCGGCTGCACTCCTACAAGGGCAACGTACGCCAGCAGGCGGTTCAGATCACCCGGCAAATCATCGGAACAGCGATTTTCCTCGCCGCCTGCATGTGGGGGATCATCGCGTGGTCCCTGTGCTCGGAATACGACCGAGCGCGTGAGCAGGCGCGTACCGAGGAGTCCAACCTGGTCGCAGCGCTGGCAGGGGAATTGCGGCAGACCTTCGATTCGGCTCATCGCGCCTTCGTGGTCCTGCAGCAGGAAATCAATACGGTTCCGGCGCAATCCCCTATGTCCGACGCCCTGCGCACGTTCGGGGAGATGGAGCACAAGATCTTCGGCGCCGATCGTACCGTGGCCATCGCCGACGCCGACGGTCACATCGTCTACAACAGCGCGTCCGACGACCTGCTGGGCAACAATGTCGGCGACACCGCCCATTTCCTGAAGCACAGGACGGACCAGGGTCTCGGACTGCTGGTCAACGCGCTGGAGGCCCATGCCCACATCCTGGTCAGTGGCGCGCTGCATGGTCCGGACGGACAGTTCGTCGGGGAAGTGATGCAGGTCTTGCCGGTCACCAGCCTGCTGTCCCCACACCGGGAATTCGACCTCGGGGCACGTGGCGTCGTGGCGATCACCAATACGAAAGGCGTGATCCTGGCCGGCTTCGAGCATGGCGACAGCGACGGGACGACGGGACTGGGCGCGGACCTGAGCGGCGATAAGTTCCCGGACAACCTTCAGCCCGACGTCACGTCGTTCTACACGCGTGACGGCAAGGTCGATCAGGTGGAGCGGATGGTCGCGATCCGCCGGATCGATCAGTACGACCTGGACGTCCTCGTCGCCCTGGCGGTGGATGATGTGCTTCGGTCCACATACAGGCATATCTGGCTGATTTGTTTCCTGGGCGTCGGCGCCAGCGCCTTGATCGGCGGACTGACCACCCTGCTGGTGCGGGAGGTCTGGCACAGCACCCGCAAGGAGATCGAGCTCGCCGCCGACCGGGAACGTCTTCAGCAGGCGCAGGCACAGATCGAGATCGAGCGCAGCCGGCTGGCGGACATGAACCATGAACTGATCGCCAGCAAGGAGCGGGTGGAAGTCGCGAACCGCACCAAATCCCAGTTCCTCGCTCACATGAGCCATGAGCTGCGCACGCCGTTGCATGCCATCATCGGCTTCTCGGAACTGGTCCGCGACCAGGCGCCGAACGGTCCGCGCGACCCGCCGCTGGGCGAGTACGCCAGCGACATCCTGACCTCCGGCCGGCACCTGCTGGACCTGATCAACACGATCCTCGACATCACCAAGATCGAGTCCGGGACGGCGGTGCTGACCGAGAGCACGTTCCCGCTCGCCGACCTGGTCCGCAACGCCCTGGTAACGATACGCGCGCAGGCCGATCTGCGGCATATCTCGATCGACGTGCGCCTGCCGGAAACGCCGATCCGGCTGCACGCCGATCGCACCCGGATGCTGCAGGTGCTGATCAACCTGCTGTCGAACGCGGTGAAGTTCACGCAGGAGGACGGGCAGATCGTGGTGTCGGCGATCATGAACCCGGGCGGCGACGTGGTCCTGTCGGTGATCGACAGCGGCATCGGCATGACCGAGACCGAGATCCAGATCGCGCTGGAGCCGTTCGGCCAGGTCGACAGCGCGTTGTCGCGCTCCTATCAGGGCACCGGCCTGGGCCTGCCGCTGGCTGTGCGGCTGATGGAGCTGCATGGCGGGCGGTTGGAGATCACCAGCATCAAGGGCAAGGGGACGGCGGTGCGCGTCACGGTTCCGGCCAAGCGCGTGGCATTGCGGTCCGGATTGGCGGCATGATCACGGTTTTCGGTTCGATCAATCTCGACCTGATCTTCAATGTCCCGGCCATTCCCCGGCCCGGAGAAACGGTGCTGGGGCCCGCGACCCGCATCGAACCTGGAGGAAAGGGCGCCAACCAGGCCGTCGCCGCCGCGCGGGACGGCGCGAGCGTGGCGATGGCCGGGGCGATCGGACGGGACACGCTGGGCGAGCAGGCGGTCGGCCTGATGCGGGCCGGCGGCGTCGATCTGTCCCGCGTCGTCCGGACCGACGCCAGTACCGGCTGCGCGTCCATCGTCGTCGATGCATCCGGCGCCAATGCCATCGCCGTCGGTTCCGGCGCGAACCTGCTCGCTCGGGCTGGCCAGGTCGAAGATGCGCTGCTGTCGGGCACCCTGGTCCTGCAGATGGAAGTGCCGGCCCAGGAGACCGCATCGCTGATCCGCCGTGCCAGGGTGGTCCAGAGGGAGGCCGTCCAGAGAGGGGAGGCCAAAGGGCGCGTGGTGCTGAACTTGGCGCCGGCGGCGCCGCTGCCGGAAGATGCGCTGCGGGCCGTTGATATTTTGGTTGTCAACGAAACCGAAGGTGCGTGGCTTGCCGCGCATCTCGGCTGCGCCGCGGGTGCGGCGGGTTTGCGGGACCGTCTGGACGGCGTGGCGGTGGTGCTGACGCTGGGCGAGGCCGGCGCCGAGATCGCAATGCCGGGCGACGCATGGCATCAGCCCGCCGCGTCCGTGACGGCGGTGGACACCACGGCGGCGGGCGACTGTTTCGTGGGCGTGATAGCCAGCCGGTTGGACGCGGGCGCCGACCTGCGGACGGCGGTCGCCGTCGCGACCTTCGCGGCAGCTTTGTGCTGCACCCGGCGCGGCAGTCAAGGCAGCCTGCCGATCCGAACGGAAACCGACGCGTTCGTCGCGGGGGCTGGACCATGACGGAGGCGGCGTTTCCGCCCACTCCGATCCTGCTCTAGCCCTCGGAGAGGGTGGTCACCTGCGGCGTGAAGAAATAGCCGCCGTAGCGGACGGTCTTGATGAAGACCGGATCCTTCAGGTTCGTCTCGATCTTGCGCCGCAGCCGGCTGATCTGCACGTCGATGCTGCGGTCGAACACCGCCGCCGCCCGGCCGTGCAGCAGGTCCAGCAGGTCGTCGCGCGACAGCACTTTCCGCGGGTTCTGGCAGAAGATCGCCAGGATGTTGAACTCCCCGCTGGTCAGCGAACGCGGTTGTCCGGAAGGATCGAACAATTGCCGCCGCGCCATGTCCAGCTTCCAGCCTTCGAACGCCAGCGTCTTGGGAACGGGGGCCTGCGACGGGGCCTCGGCCGCGGCGGCGGTGCGGCGCATCACGGCGCGGACGCGGGCCACCAGCTCACGCGGGTTGAACGGCTTCGGCAGGTAGTCGTCCGCCCCCAGCTCCAGCCCTACGATCCGATCGGTCTCCGTCCCGCGGGCGGTGACCATGATGATGGGCACCGACGACTTGCTGCGCACCCGGCGGCAGATGCTGAGACCATCTTCGCCTGGCAGTCCGACATCAAGGATCACGCAATCGATCTTGCTGGTGGAGAGCACGCGATCGAGGTCACGGCCGTTGCGGGCTGGCGTGACCTCGAAGCCGTGTTCGGTCATGTAGCTGACCATCATGCGGCTGATATCTGGATCGTCTTCAACAACGGCAATACGCGAAACTGTGTCCATGGACCACCTTTCGTCGCAATCCATTGCACTTGGTGGCTTTCCCAAACAAGCGCAACATGTCAACGGACATAATTTGATGTCGTTGTATATAGCAAATGGAAATCTTTTGATGATCAATCCTGGAAAATGTCCAATTTTGGACAAAAAGCATGCTGCGCGGCCTTGGCTGCCTCTCCCGTCGAGCATCCCCCTTCCGGATCGCCCGTTGGGCGAGGGGTAGCCCAACAGCTACCGATCAGTATAATCCGCCTGCCCGCGATTGTCGCGCCATCCCGCGCGGCCGCCGCCGGCGTTGATTCGGAACCGTTTCGGGGGAACGACAGATGAGTTTGAGAGGTGCGGCCTATATCGTCGGCGCGTGGGAACATCCCACCCGAAAGGCGCCGGACAAGTCCATCGCTCAGCTCCACGCTGAGTGCGCCAAGGGCGCGCTGGAGGACGCGGGCCTGACCAAGGATGACGTCGACGGGTATTTCTGCGCCGGCGATGCGCCGGGCACGCTGGGCCCGCTGTCGATGCTGGATTACATGAACCTGAAATGCCGCCGGGTGGACAGCACCGATGTCGGCGGCTCCTCTTATCAGGTCGCGGTCGGCCATGCGATGGAGGCGATCGCCTCGGGGCGCTGCAACGTTGCGCTGATCACCCTGGCCGGCCGCCCGCGCAGCGAGGGCCAAGCCACCGGCACCGCGCCGCGCCCCGGCAACCCGGCGGTGCCGGAGATGCAGTTCGAGTTCCCCTATGGTCCCGCGACGGCCAACCTGTACGCCATGTGCGCCCAGCGCCACATGTACGAGTACGGGACCACGAGCGAGCAGCTTGCCTGGATCAAGGTCGCCGCGTCGCACCACGCGCAGCACAACCCGAACGCGATGCTGCGCGACGTGGTGACGGTCGAAGACGTGGTGAACTCGCCCATGGTCTCCACCCCGTTGCACCGGCTGGACTGCTGCGTCATCTCCGACGGCGGCGGCGCGCTGGTGCTGACGAAGCCGGAGATCGCGCGCAGCCTGAAGCGCCCGAAGGTGAAGGTGATCGGCGTCGGCGAAAGCCCCAAGCACCAGATGGCCGGCGACGTCGACTTGACCTATACCGCCGCGCGCTGGTCCGGCCCGCCGGCGTGGGAGATGGCGGGCATCAAGCCGTCCGACATCAAATACGCCTCGATCTACGACAGCTTCACCATCACCGTGCTGATGCAGTTGGAAGACCTGGGGTTCTGCAAGAAGGGCGAGGGCGGGAAGTTCGTCGCCGACGGCAACCTGATCGCCGGCGTCGGCAAGCTGCCGTTCAACACCGATGGCGGGGGGCTGTGCTCCAACCACCCGGCCAACCGCGGCGGCATCACCAAGATCATCGAGGCGGTGCGCCAGTTGCGCGGAGAGGCGCATCCGGCGCTGCAGGTGAAGAACTGCGACCTGGCGATCGCCCACGGCACCGGCGGCGCGCTGGGCACGCGGCACTGCGGCAGCACCGTCATCCTGGAACGGGAGTAATCGAGATGGCTTATGTGGCAAGGAAGGTCCCGTTCGTCGGCACGCCGGAGACCAATCCGGAGACGAAACCGTTCTTCGAAGGCGCCAGCGCCGGCAAGCTGATGCTGCGCCGCTGCACGTCCTGCAAAAAGGCACATCACTATCCGCGCGCGCTCTGCCCCTTCTGCTTCGGTGAGTGCGAATGGACCGAGGCGTCGGGCAAGGGCACGATCTACACGTTCAGCGTGATGGAGCGCGCCAATCCGCCCTATGCGATCGGCTATGTCGCGCTGGAGGAAGGACCCAAAGTGCTGACCAACTTCGTCGACTGTGACTTAAAGTCGCTGAAGATCGGCCAGCCGGTGAAAGTCACGTTCGTTCCGAGTGAAACAGAAGGCGTCTCGCTGCCGATGTTCACTCCGGCCTGACCGGAACCACGCGTCATGGCCTGGCGCCGTCCGGGTCATGACGCGATAAGGTTTCAATCAAAATGAATCGGCCAAGAAGGGCCGATCGAGGGAGAAACGACCAATGAATGCAACCCGACGTACCATCCTGGGCGCCGGCGCCGCGGGGCTGATCCTGCCCCGCTATGCCCGAGCGCAAAAGCCAACGATCAAGATTGGGGTGATGAACGATCAGTCCGGGCCGTATCGGGATGACGGCGGTCCGGTCGGCGTCGTGTGCGCCAAGCAGGCACTGATCGATTTCGGTATCTCCGGCAAGGACTGGAACGTCGAGGTCATCTCGGCCGACCATCAGAACAAGCCGGATGTCGGCGTCTCCATCGCGCGGCAATGGCTGGACCAGGAGGGCGTCGATGCGATCGTCGACGTGCCGACTTCCTCGGTCGGGCTGGCGGTGAACACGGTGTGCCGGGAGAAGAACAAGGTCTACCTCAATTCCGGTACCGGCTCCTCGGACCTGACCGGCAAGCAGTGCAGCCCGAACACGGTGCACTGGACCTATGACACTTATATGCTGGGCCGGTCCACCGGCGGGGCGACGGTGGCGGCGGGGGGCGATTCCTGGTTCTTCATCACCGCCGACTATGTCTTCGGCCAGACCCTGCAGCGTGATACCGCCGGCATCATCCAGAAGATGGGCGGCAAGGTACTGGGGTCGGTGGCCTATCCGTTCCCGGAAACAACCGATTTCTCCACCCATCTGCTGCGTGCCCAAGCCTCGGGCGCCAAGGTGCTCGGCCTGGCGATGGCCGGCGCGGACACCGAGAACTGCATCAAGCAGGCGCATGAGTTCGGCCTGAACAAGACCATGACGATCTGCGCGCTGCTGATCCAGGTGCGCGGCGTGCGGGCCCTGGGCCTGGATATCGCCCAAGGCCTGCGCTGGAGCGAATCCTATTACTGGGACCTGAACGATCGTACCCGCGCCTGGAACGACCGGGTGAAAGGCAAGACGCCGAACGGGGTGTGGCCGAACATGACCCAGGCCGGCGACTATGCGGTCACGCTGCACTACCTGAAGGCCGTGCAGGATATGGGCGTGGCCGCCGCCAAGGCGGACGGGCGGGCGGTGGTCGATCGCATGAAGGCCATGCCGACCGACGACGATTGTTTCGGTCCGGGCAAGATCCGCGTCGACGGGCGCGCGCTGCATCCGGTCTATCTGCTGGAGGCGAAGAAGCCGTCGGAAAGCAAGCAGTCCTGGGATGTGGGGAAGGTGGTGGCGGTCACCCCGGCGGACCAGGCCTGGCGTCCGCTGGATGAAGGCGGCTGTCCGCTGGTGAAGTCCTGAGCCGACAGGCGGCCGGTGCGTGAACTGCACCGGCCGCCTGCGATCAGTGTGCGAGCAGCCGCTGCCCGCGCTGCTCCGGGCTGAACCGGATGGCGATGACGATGGCGACTGCGACGCAGCCGGCGACAAGGGCCAGCGCGTAGCCATAGTTCCCGCCATGCGCCAGGGCGATCTTCGCCTGGAACGGTCCGTTATAGGACGCGAGGAAGTTGCCCGCCTGGTATACGAAAGCCGGGATCGTTGCGCGCGCGGCCGGAGGCGAGACCTCGTTCAGATGCGCCGGGATGATGCCCCACGCGCCCTGTACCGCGATCTGCATCACGAAGGCGCCGACTGCCAGCAGGACCGGCGTCGAGGCATAGGCCCAGAGCGGCAGCGCCGGCAGGGCGATCAGCGAGGCGATGGTGATGCCGTTCACCCGCCCGATCTTCTCGGACAGGATCCCGAAGCCCAGGCCGCCCACGATCGCGCCGATATTCGCGATGATGGCGATCCAGCTTACGGTGGCGGGGTCGAAGCCGTGCTGCTTCTGCAGGAAGGTCGGATACAGGTCCTGCGTGCCATGGCTGAACAGATTGAAGCACATCATCAGCACGACCATGTACAGCACGAGGCCTTTATGTTCGGCGATGGTCGCCAGCAGGCTGGGCTTGTCGTGGGTTCGGGCTTCCTCGAAGGCCGGGGATTCGGGCACCGCCTTGCGGATGAACAGCACGACGAAGGCAGGAAGGATGCTCAGCAGGAACAATGCGCGCCAGCCGATGGTGACATCGCCGAAACTGCGGCCATAGAGCAGGCCGTAGACGATCGCCGCCAGCAGGAAGCCAGTGGGATAGCCGCATTGCAGGATGCCCGAGACCAGGCCGCGGGATTGCGGCGGGATCGATTCCATCGCCAGCGAGCTGCCCAGGCCCCACTCCCCGCCCATGGCAATGCCGAACAGGGCGCGCAGGACCAGGAAGACCGTCAGGCTGGGGGCGAACGCGGCCAGTGCGCCGATCACCGAATAGCACAGGATGTCCAGCATCAGGGCCGGCTTGCGTCCCCAGCGATCGCCGATGCGGCCGAAGATGAATGCCCCTACAAACCGCATGGCAAGTGTCAGGAACAATGCATAGGCGACGTCCGGCACGTTGACGCCGAAGTCTTTGGCGATATCCCCAAGCACGAAGGTCAAAAGGAAGAAATCGAACGCATCGAGCATCCAACCGAGATACGTCGCGAGCACGATTCTCTTTTGTACGCCTGTCAACTCCATCTATCGCTCCTGCCGTCGGTTCAAGTGACGACACTAGCAGTATTTTCGAGGATGACAGAGGCGGATCGATCTACGCCGACTGCCGGAACGGGCTGAACGGATTGGGTCCGCCCTTCCGCCATGGGCGGCGTGGCCCGGCCGGCCGCACCGATGGGATCGGAGGAACGAAGGGCGTGAAGACCAGCCTGGTTGCCGTGCGGGCGGCAGGCCGAGGCCGCTGGACCGGCGCGCGAGGTGCGGGTTGAACGACCGTCAGGGGAACGCCTTCCCGATCGCGGCGCAGCGTCACCCATTTGCGGCCGATGGCGACAAGATAGTCCGGGTCCATGTCCAACTGATCCGCGATGGCCGCGCGCGCATGGCGCCAATCGCCGCCTCCGATGAAGAACGCTTCGGCGTGCTGGTAGTCGAGGGAGTCGAAAGCCGCGTTCTCCAGGTCATCTTTCGCCTGCAGGACCACGGCGGCCCACAAGGCGCGGGATGGCGATTGCTTTGCGTTCATGAGCGACCTCCGTATCGGCTGAGGGAGTGATAGCAGATACAACCTGGAGGTGCATAACAAAATCCTCATCGACTACCGAAAGATGTAGTGCAGAGCTTAAACTTTCTCGAATCCGCAATATTCATCCTGGGAATATGATAGCGATATCTACATGAATATCAGGATAAGTCGCACGATATAGATACTTTATCGGATCGGTCATCGTCTGTTCCGGCGGATGGTCCCAATCATCCGCGAAAATTCTATCGCTGGCTTATTTTTCTCCGGCGACCCGGGCGTCTCCATCCGCAGGCTTGTCTTGCCCCGACGACCCAGCCGCGCTTCTATGCCCTCAACGGATCAAACAGTGGGGGGTGACGAGATGCTGGCGTGGCTGAAAGATCTGAATCCGACGGAGCGGCGGACCATGGTCGCGTGTTTTGGCGGCTGGTCGCTCGACGCGCTGGACGTGCAGATCTTCAGCTTCGTCATCCCCTCGCTGCTGAGTCTCTGGGGCATCACCACGGCCGAGGCCGGTGTATTGGCGACTGTCACCCTCGTCGTCTCCTCCTTCGGCGGTTGGCTCGCCGGTGCGATCTCCGATCGGCTCGGGCGGGTGCGGGTGTTGCAGATCACAATCCTCTGGTATGCGCTTTTCACCTTCCTGTGCGGGTTCGCCCAGGACTTCAACCAGCTCTTTGTCCTGAAGGCCCTGCAGGGCCTGGGCTTTGGTGGCGAATGGGCCGCCGGCGCGGTGCTGATGGGTGAGGTGATCCGCGACAAGTATCGCGGCCGCGCCGTTGGCTTCGTGCAAACCGGCTGGTCCGTCGGCTGGGGCGCTGCGGCGCTGCTCTATACGCTGCTGTCGGCCAGCCTGCCGGAGGCGTTGACCTGGAAGGTCATGTTCTGGATCGGCCTGGCGCCCGCCGCGCTGGTGTTCTGGATCCGCCGGTTCGTCGACGAGCCAATGGTCAAGCCGCGCGAGGCCGGGGCTGGCGGGGTATCGCACGTGTTCTCGGTACTGCGGAGCCCTTATTGGTCAACGACATGGCGGGTGTCGATGATGGTGATGGGGGCTCAAGGGTCCAGCTACGCGATCACCACGTTCCTGCCGACCTATCTGAAGACGACCCGCCATCTGACATCGGTCGGCACCGGCAGCTATCTGCTGGTGCTGATCCTGGGCGCGTTCTTCGGGTTCCTCTCGGGTGCCTATCTGTCCGACGCGATCGGACGGAAGTCGACGTTCATGATCTCGGCGATCGGTTCGGTGGTGCTGATGCTGGTGTACCTGTTCGCCCCGCTCAGCAACGACTGGATCCTGCCGGTCGGGTTCCTGCTGGGCTACATCAACCTGATGATGTTCTCCCCGATGGGGCCGTTCATGACGGAGCTGTACCCCACGTCCGTGCGCGGCGTGGGGCAGGGCTTCTGCTACAATGCCGGGCGGGGGATCGGCGCGGTGTTCCCGGCGCTGGTCGGGTTCCTGGCGGCACAATGGGGGCTGGCGGCGGCGATCGCGATCTTCAGCTTCGCCGGCCTGTCGCTGATGATCCTGGCCCTGCTGATGCTGCCGGAAACGAAAGGCCGGTCGCTGGAGAGCCTGGAGCAGCGGCCGGGCGCCGGCGTCAGTTCGGCACGCTCCCCTGCAGCATGACGCGATAGAGGTACCGCGTCTGCGCATGGTCGTAGTCGCCGTTTGCCTTGTGTAACAAGCACCGGTTGTCCCACAGCGTCAGGTCGCCCGGCTTCCACTGGTGGCGATACTGGAACCGCGGCTGCGTCGCGTGTTCCAGCAGATCGTCCAGCAGCGGCAGCGCCTCCTTGTGGTCCATCCCCAGGATGCCCTCGATCCGGATCGGGTTGATGTAGATCGCCTTGCGCCCTGTTTCGGGATGGGTGCGCGTGATCGGGTGCAGCACGGCATTCGGCACCCGTTCCTTGTTCGCCTCCGACAACCCCATGAGTTTCCGAGCGGAATGGGTGCTCTGGTAGACGTGGATGGCGATCAGGGGGGCGATGCGTTCCCGGATTCTCTCGGGCAGCGCATCATACGCTGCCTGCATGTTGGCGAACTGCGTGTCGCCGCCACGATCGGGGAGTTGCACGGCGTGCAGGACGGTGGCCTTCGGGGGCCTGGTGTCGTTGGAATGATCGGTGTGCCAGCCCTCGCCGGGGATGTAGCGGCGACCGTCGGGGAAGAAGTCCTGGTTGGAAATGTAATGGATCTGCGGGCACTCCGGCAGCGCGAACTTCGTGTTGTGCTGATGGAACACCGCACCGAAGAGTTCGACGGCCGCCAGCACCTGCGGCGGTGACAGGTGCTGGTCGCGGATCACCAGGACGCTGTGGTCGGAGAATGCCGTGTTCAGCGCGGCCACGGTTTCTTGCGTCGGCGGCTCCCGCAGGTCGAGGCCGGTGACCTCTACCCCCGTGTGACCGGATAGCGTGCGCATCTGCATGGGCGTTCTCCCGTTTCCTTGCCCGCAGGCTATGCCTGACCGGCCTCCGCGTCACGCTTGGAGGTCCGGCCGCTGCGCCAGCCGGGTGCACGGCTCACCGGCTCGTGGTCGATTCAACGAGCGATGCGTCCCCGTAAGGATCAGGCAACGGCAGCGCGATGCCGCCTTCAGGCATGGCAATGGTTACGATATCGGACAGGATATGGCCGGCTCACCGATCCGCTCGGACATGATGGCTTGCGGATGGTTCCGGGACAGCATGACAGAGCGCTGGATGGACGGCGTGTCGCGATATTCGATGCTTCTCCCGACACCTATCCCTCTGCCCGCATCATCGCCAGGTCGCAGCCTTCGTCCGCCTGCAATACCTGTTCCTGCAACAGCCGGTCCCAACCGCGCTTCGCCTTCGCGGGCGGTTTCCAGGCGGCGCGCCGCTTTTCCAGCGCCGCTGCCGGGACCAGCAGGTCCAGCGAGCGGTCCTTCACCGACAGCCGCACCCGGTCGCCGCTTTCGATCAGCCCCAGCGGGCCGCCGGCGGCGGCTTCCGGGGTGATGTGCAGCACGATCGTGCCGAAGGCGGTGCCGGACATGCGGCAGTCGCTCATGCGCACCATGTCTTTCACGCCGGCGCGCGCGAGCTTCGACGGGATCGGCAGGTATCCCGCCTCCGGCATCCCGGCCGGCGTCAGGGAACCGGCGTTCTTCAGCACCAGGATGTCGTCCTCGTTCACGTCCAGGTCAGGCAGGTCGATCCGGTTCGCCAGGTCTTCCAGCCCGTCGAACACGACGACACGGGCTTCCTTCTCGAACAGGGACGCCGTCGCGGCGCTGCGCTTCAGGATCGCGCCGCGTGGCGCCAGGGACCCGAACAGCGCCACGATCCCGCCCACCGGCGACACCGGTTCGCTCCGTGCCCGGACATACCGCCGATCGACAAAGGCGGGTTCCTTCAGGCGCTCGCCCAGCGACACGCCGGTCACGTCGATCGTGTCCAGGTGCAGCAGGTCCCGCAGTTCCCACAGCAAAGCGGGCATGCCGCCGGCGGCATGGAAATCTTCCATATAGCCTTCGCCGGTCGGCTTCAGGTCCACCAGCACGGGGGTTTCGTCGGACAGCGCGTTCAGCCGGTGCAGGTCGATCTTCACGCCGATCCGCCCGGCCACCGCCGTCAGGTGGATCAGCGCGTTGGTCGATCCGCCCAGCGCCAACAGCACGCGCAGCGCGTTCTCCACCGATTTGGCGGTGATGATCTCGGTCGGCCGGATCGGGTTCTGGATCAGCTTCACCGCCAGGGCGCCGGCTTCCTCGGCGGCGCGCAGCCGGTCGGCATGCACCGCCGGGATCGAGCCGTGACCCAGCGGCACCATGCCGAGCGCCTCGGCGAGGCAGGCCATGGTGGAGGCGGTGCCCATCACGCCGCAGGTGCCGGCGGTGGTGGCCAGCCGACCCTCGATCTCATGGATGCGTTCGTCGGACACGCGGCCGGCGCGGTAAGCGGCCCAGTAGCGGCGGCAATCGGTGCAGGCGGATAGGCGCTCGCCCTGGTACGGGGTGGCCAGCATCGGGCCGGTGACAAGCTGCACCGCCGGCACGTCGGCGGACGCCGCGCCCATCAACTGCGCCGGCACCGTCTTGTCGCATCCGCCGACCAGCACCGCGGCATCCATCGGCTGCGCCTTCAGCATCGCCTCGGTGTCCAGCGCGGCGAGGTTGCGGTAGTGCATGGAGGTCGGGAACAGCGACGGCTCGCACAGCGACACGGTGGGGAAGGGCATCGGCAGGCCGCCGGCGCCCAGGACGCCGCGCTTCACCGCCTCGATCAGCTCCGGCACGGTGCGGTGGCAGTTGTTGTACGCGGAACCGGTGTCGACGATGCCGACGACGGGGCGGTCCAGCATGGCCTGGGAATAGCCCATGGACTTGGCGAAGGACCGGCGCAGATACAGCGCGAAGTCCCGGTCCCCGTAATTGGCGGTGTTGCGGGCGAGGCCCCGTTTCGGTGTTTCCTGTGTCATGGCAGGGATGTTAGAGCGCTTGAAAAATCGCGTCGATGGGTGGTTGCCTCCGTGTTTTTGCCACGACGGAACCGCCCCTTTGGAACATCGCAGTCGACGAGTTCCTGACGCTCGATTGGCCCGGCTGAGCGTAGTCCGTGACAAGACCCCGTTGCTTCCGCTACCACACGCCCGCCATGGCGAAATGTGATCCTGCGTTGACCCGTTCCCTTCTGGTCGCGGCGCTGCTTCTGGCGCCGCTCGCGGCCTGCGGCCCGTCCTACTCGCCCAACACCTACAGCACGAATGCCGTGCAGCAGGCGAACAAGGCGGAGCAAGGCGTCATCATCGGCGTTCGCCCGGTGCGCATCAGCGCGTCGGGCACCGTCGGTGCCGTCACCGGCGCCGCGGCCGGCGGGATTGCGGGCGCGCAGAACGGAGCCGGCGTGGTCAGCGCCTTTTCCGCGTTGGGCGGGTCGCTGGTCGGCGGGCTGGCGGGGACGGCGGTCGAGCATGCGACCTCCGACACCGACGCCTATGAATACATCGTTCAGAAGAAGGGCAGCGGCGACCTCGTCAGCGTGACCCAGAAGGACAAGATCCCCCTCGCCCTCGGCGAGAAAGTCCTGGTCATCGCAGGCAACCAGGCTCGGGTCGTCCCCGATTACACCGATACGGCGTTGGAGCAGGCGCCGAAGCCGCCCCCGGCCAAGGCAGCCACCCCGTCCGGGGGACCGGGCGGCGCACAACCCGACAAGGCCGATGGCGCGGCCGCGTTGGCGGCCAGCACCGCGATCACCGCGCAGGAGCAATCCGCCGCCGGCCAGGCAGCCAATCCAACCGCGACCGCCCCGGCCGACGCGACCGCTGTGGGCAAGGCGCTGTCCAGCGGAGCCTCGTCCGCGAACACCCCGTTCAACCCGATCCCGTCTGGCGTCATCCCGTCTGGCGTCATCCCGTCCGGCGTCATCCCGTCCGATGCGGCATCGTCGACCGGCACGGCGGCCGCGGGTACCCCCGCCAGCAACTGAGATCCGTCGGAAGGCGGTCCCGACCGTCGTTGGTCCGGCTCGACCGGGCCATTTCTTCCCTCGAGGCACGGGATGGTCCGGTCGAGCCCGGACCATGACGAAACGGGCTAGGCGATCCGCTCGTCACGGAACCGGTCCTGGCGGTCCCTTCAGTTCGAGCACGTTGCCCTCGGGGTCGGAGACGTAGATCGACGGTCCCTGGCCTTCCGCCCCGTACCGGGACGCCACGGGCGCCGGGTCGAAGCCGAACGTGCGCAGATGCGCGATGATCGAGTCGGCGTCGAACGGTTCCACCTGCAGGCAGAAATGGTCCATGTTCCGCCCCTCCGGCCCCGGCGCCGCGCCGCCCTTCTGTCCCAGTGGCCCGTCGACCGGCACCAGGTCGATCAGCGACCCGCCGGCGCGAAGCTGGTATAAACCCAGGTTTTCCTGGATTTTTTCCACCGGGCAGCCAATCACCTCGGTATAGAAGCGCAGCATCGCCGCCAGGTCGGTCACGCGCAGGACCACATGATCCAATTGCTTGATCGTCAGCATCGCATTGCGCCTTCCCTTCCCCCGGCCCAACCCGCATCATAGGACCATGTCGCGTCGTTCGGTGGAAGTGACCGCGGAACTGGTCTTGCGCGCCTACCGCCACGGGCTGTTCCCGATGGCGGAGGGCCGGATGACCGACAAGCTGTTCTGGCTCGACCCGATCAAGCGCGGCGTCCTGCCGCTGGACAGGTTCCATCTGTCGCGTCGCCTGCTGCGCACGGTGCTGTCGCCGCTCTACCAGGTCCGCGTCGACACCAACTTCGCCGGCACCATCGCCGGCTGCGCCACGCCGCTGCCCGGCCGCACCGACACCTGGATCAACCCGCAGATCGAGCGGCTGTTTACCGAACTGCACCGCATGGGCTACGCCCATTCCGTCGAGACCTGGCACGGCGACCAACTGGTCGGCGGCCTTTATGGCGTGGCGATGGGCGGCGTGTTCTTCGGCGAGAGCATGTTCAGCTTTGCCCGCGACGCATCGAAGGTCGCGCTGGTCCACCTGGTTGCCCGCCTGCGTCTCGGCGGCTTCACCCTGCTGGACACGCAGTTCGTCACCGACCACCTGCAGCAGTTCGGCGCCGAGGAAATCCCCCGTGACGACTACCGCGCCCAACTCGTCAAGGCGCTGGAGGCTGACGCGTTCTGGCTGCCGGAGTGTGGGCAGGAGATGCTGGAGGCGGAGTTCCGCAACCTGGCGGGCCGGCCGGCGCGGGACTGAGGGCGCGCCGCCCGGTTGAAGCGCGCGGTAGCAGCGGCTATATCCGGCCCCCTCACGGTCCGCTGATCCGAACCGGGCCGCATATCAACGAAAGGCTGTCCCAACCCATGTCGCTCGATGGCGCGACCATCCGCCGCATTGCCGCGTTGGCTCGTATCCGCGTGGAAGACCACGAGGTCGAAGGCCTGCAAGCCGAACTGAACGGCATCCTGGGCTGGATCGAGCAGTTGAACGAAGTCGACGTCTCCGGCATCGAACCCCTGGCCGGCGCCAGCCACATGGCGGCGGCGATGCGTGACGACGTGGTGACCGACGGGGGTTATCCCGACAAGGTGCTGGCGAACGCGCCGGACCGGGCGGGCAATTTCTACGCGGTGCCGAAGGTCGTCGAATGAGCCTGACAGACCTGACCATCGCCGAGGCCCGAGACGGCCTGCGCGCGAAGACATTCTCGGCCGAGGCGCTGACGCTTGCGCATCTGCAGGCGATCGAGGCGCTGAATCCCCGCCTCAACGCCTTCGTCACCGTCAACCACGCCCGCGCGGTCGACCAGGCTCGGGCCGCCGACAAGGTGCTGGCGGCGGGCGATGCGCGGAAGCTGACCGGCATCCCGCTGGCGATCAAGGACCTGTTCTGCACCGAGGGCGTGCGCACCACCGCGGGCAGCGCCATCCTGGGCCCGTTCGTGCCGCCGTACGAAAGCACCGTGACCGCCAACCTGCTGCGCGATGGCGCGATCTTCCTGGGCAAGGCGAACATGGACGAGTTCGCCATGGGGTCATCGAACATGACCTCGGCCTATGGACCGGTCGAGAACCCCTGGAAGCGGCGGCAGGACAGCACCGCGGTCCTGGTTCCCGGCGGTTCCTCCGGCGGGTCCGCCTCGGCCGTCGCGGCGCGGCTGGCGATGGGGGCGACCGGAACAGACACCGGCGGATCGATCCGGCAGCCGGCATCGTTTTGCGGACTGGTAGGGATCAAGCCGACCTATGGCCGCTGCTCCCGCTGGGGCGTGGTGGCGTTTGCGTCGTCCCTGGACCACCCTGGCCCGTTCGCCCGCACCGTCCGCGACAGCGCGATCCTGCTGGGCTCCATGGCGGGCTACGATCCCAAGGACTCGACCAGCGCTAACGTGCCGGTGCCGGATTTCGAGGCGGCGTGCGCGCGCGGCGTGAAGGGCCTGCGCATCGGCGTGCCGAAGGAATACCGCGTCGACGGCATGCCGTCGGAAATCGAGGCGCTCTGGCAACAAGGCCTCGACTGGCTGCGCGCCGGGGGGGCGGAGATCGTCGACGTCTCCCTGCCGCACACGCGGTATGGACTGGCGACCTACTACATCATCGCGCCGGCCGAGGCGTCGTCGAACCTTGCGCGCTACGACGGCGTTCGGTTCGGCATGAGAACGGACGGGCACGACCTGCGCGATCTGTACGAACGCACCCGCGCCGATGGCTTCGGCAAGGAGGTGCGGCGCCGCGTGCTGATCGGCACCTATGTCCTTTCGGCCGGTTATTACGATGCATACTATCTGCGGGCGCAGAAAATCCGAGCGCTGATCTTGAAGGACTTCACGGACGCGTTTGGGAAGGTGGATGCGTTGCTGACCCCGACGGCGCCCTCCGCCGCGTTCGCTCAGGGGGACAACATGGACGATCCGATCACCATGTACCTGAACGACGTGTTCACCGTGCCGTCGAACCTGTCCGGCGTGCCCGCGTCCTCGGTGCCCGCCGGGCTGGACACGAACGGGTTGCCGCTGGGGCTGCAGGTGATCGGCAAGCCGTTCGACGAGGAAACGGTCATTGCCGTTTCGGCGGAAATCGAGAGGGCGGCAGGATTCACGGCGCTGCCGGCGCTGCGGGCCGGCGCGGAGGCGTAGCGGCGGGTTGCGCAACGAACGGCCAGGGGCCGGTCGAGATCATTCCGCCGCCTTGGGCATCGGCGCCTGATAGGCCCTGGTGGGCGCGGGAATGCCGCAGCCGGTCCCGTCCGTGACCTTCACCGTATCCTCCCAGGGCAGGCGATAGGTTCCGGCCGCCAGGTCGTGCATGTAGGTGTAAGGACAATCCCGCGCGCCGCCTTTCACGGCGGCGTATCCGCGATGTCCGAACTGGTAGATGTTGTTCTCCACGCCCCAGTTGGCTCGCGCCTCGCGAATCAGGTCAGGTCGGACTTCGGCCGTAATGATTTCGTCCGCTCGGCCGGACTGGCCGTGGGCGATGATCGTTCCGTCAAAGTTGCAGACCATCGCCTCGCCCATGGAATCGAACGTACCGTCGGATCCGCACATGCAGACGCTGGCCGTGGCCATGAGGTTGCAGAACGCGTTGGACTGGTTGGTGAAGCGCCATGCTTCCCGCACCGGGGGCGTATAGCCCGCGGTGCGCAACATGATTTCCGCGCCTTTGTACGCAGCTTCCCGCGCCATTTCCGGGAACATGCCGTCATGGCAGATGATCAGGGCGATCCTGGCCCCGTTCGGACCGGTGATCACCGGGATGCCGAGATTCCCGGGCTCCCACGGTTCGACCGGCACCCAAGGATGGAGCTTGCGATAGTAGAGCGCCAGTCCACCTCGATCATCGATGATGATCCCGGAATTGTACGGCATGCCGCCGGGGTTCCGCTCCATGATGGAGAAGCATCCCCAAATCTTGTTTTCGATACAGGCGGTCTTGAAGGCGGCGACTTCCGGTCCGTCAAGGTCGCAGAGGATGTCCTCTCGCGTGTCCATCGACAAGCCATGCAGCGCGTATTCGGGAAATACGACCAGATCCATGGTCGGCATGCCGCGCTTCGCCTTGCCGACCATGGCGACGATCTTGCGGGTCTGGGTGGCGATATCCGCCCGTGTTTCGATCACGGGCAGTTGCAGCTGCACCAGTCCGATCACCACGCCGTTCGGCGATTTGTTGAGGCCGCCAAGTCCGTTCATTCCCGCCCCCATGGTCTGCGACGCCGCACGATACCGTGCAAGATCGCGGCCAGAGAAGACGCTCAGGGCGTCAGCCAGGTTACGCCGGCTGCTGCCAGGCTGGTCTCAAGCGGTATGACATAGGTAGCATGGACGCCGTCCGTGGATACGGCGGCGGCGAAGACCATCCCGATCGCCGATCCGTCGGACCGCCGCCACACCATCGCGCCGCTGTCGCCGGGCCGGCTGCATGGTTCGCTGCCGGCCGAGATCTCGATGACGCCATCGAATATGGCCGTCGTTCTGTTGCCCGCATCGACCCTCAGGTTGCGCATGTCCACGGCGGTGACGACGGCTTCGCGATAGCCGCTGGCGGCGCCAAGGAACGCGACATCGTCGCCCGGTCGCACCGCCTCGGGGGATGGTTTCAGATACATTCCGGCGCCTGGACAGCCGTCCGGCACGACGTTGCCGCTTATGTCATCCGGATCGATCAGAACGGCGACGGCATAATCGCAACCGGACGGGTTGCCTTTCCGAGAACTTGGAAACAGCGTGAGTTCGGCAATCCGACTGAGGCCGGTCAGCACGCTCTGATCGCGTTGCCCGGGCTGGTGGATCAGGTCGCCTCGGCCGGCGCCGCTCGGCGCCAGTACGGCGCTGGTCGACAGGATGCCACGCCGGCCATCGGGCAATACAACGAAACCAGCCAGTGTGCCGGTCGCGCCGCTGGGGTGTCCGACGGAGAGGCCAATCCGCAGGGGTCGGACCCGTTGCCGGAGGTCCTCGACCAAGCCCGACGTGCCAGGCCAGCTACTCAAGCGTGACCGGATTACGCTGTTCGATCTTGACCGGCACGCCGCCGATCTTCGCCGGCAACTTGGCGCGCGCTTGGGTCGCCGCGCGCTCCGACGTGGTCAGGACGCTCAGGGACGGTGTGCGGGTCAGGCGATCAAGGCCCGCACCGTAACCCGAGATGCCGCGCAACGCCGCTCCGAACAGTTCCACCAAGTGGGTCCGAAGCTCCTCCTTCGCGGCTCGGAGATTCGGGGTGCTCTCGGACATGGAAAGCCTTTCGCTGGCGGCTGAACCTCTAAGCATGCCACTCGATGCCTAATATAGTCCTAATTCGCGCCCAAGGAACCACATAACTGACACGCGACCCATCCTGGTTTCCGACAGCACAAAAGTGAAGCCCAACCGGGCGGAGGCCATCTTCGGTCAGGATCATGGCGCCGGAATCGCCGCCCGCGGTGAAGGGGGCTTCATCTTTGTCCCAAAGCAGTTCGTAGACGCCATTGAACAGGTAAATGGGGCCGTCCGGGCCGAATTGCGCCGCCAGGTTGTCAAAATCGAGCGAATTGATCACGGCGCCGGCGGTGAAGCCGGTGGACCGGCCGATCTTCACCACGCGTTGGTCCAGGATTCCTTCATCGTCCTCCAGCGGCAGGCCCAGGGGTTGTCCACGAAGAGGCTGCGGTATGCAGTCGTGATCGGGCAGGCGATTGCCCATATGCGCCTGTCCATCGGCGACACGGGCCACAGCCGCATCGAGATTGTCGCGCTGCCGGCTGATCAGCGGCGCGAAAGCCCTGGTCAGGAACGCGACCTCATTGGCGGGGACACGCGGATCGGGGGGCCCGGGTTGGAGGATCGCGTCCCCCGGCTTCACCTTGCCGCCTGGCCGCCGGGCAAGGACGTGGCTGCACGACAGGATCGAGACGGTCCCGTCCGGCAGCTTGACGAACCCGCCGATCGAGCCGGCGCCGTCATTCATGCCATGGGCAACGGATGCACCGATGTGCAGCGGCCGCCGCTTGCCCGGAATCTTGATGTTCGCGGTCGCTGAAGCGCTGAGCAGCGGAATGATCGGCGGGGGCTGTACGATCAGCCGTGTCTCGACGTCGGCGCGGCGAGCGCGGGCGGCAAGGGATTCGGCCTTGATCCGATTGGGGCCGCCGGCGGCGGTGACCCGCAGTTCCAGCCGGGGACGCCCGGTGCCGGTCAGCGAGTGCCCGATCGCCAGCCCGGATTTCGGACGGCGGGAGATTGCCGCCTGGAACGAGGCGGCATTGGAGCCGGGCTCCGGCGCCGGCTGTCCCCGCGTGTCCCAGGCCTGCAACAACTCGGCCTTGAGGTCGGCGATGCCGGGCGGTGCCGCCATTACGGTTGCGGCCGGACAGCGGGAACGAACATGGGGGCCAGGAGGCCAAAGATGACCGCGAAGAAGCCCCAGATGCAGCCCGGCGACATGGTCGCGGGCAGGCCGACAAAGACCGAACGGCCGATGATAGGGCCATTGTCGCTGACCGCGTGTGCCCACAGGAAAAAGGCAATCGCGGAGACAATGACGAGCCGGACGTTGACGCCGCGCAAGCCGGACGCTCCTGCCGGCTTGCTGGCTTGTCCGCGCAGCAGGATGCAGGTCAGCAGGCAGACGTAGAAGACGACCGCCTTCCAGGAATAGCCCCCGATGGTATCGATGGGCAGGCCGGATCCGGTGATATAGGGCGCGACGACTTCCCCCGGAATGAGCAGCAGGACACTGTTGAAATTGTATTTTCCGTCCGCCTGGTCGCCTTTCGCCGCCGCCGTTCCCGCGCTGCCAGCGGTGTCCAACTGGAATTGCGCGACGCGCGCCGGCCGGGCAGGCGGACCCGAGTAGAGAGTGAGCTGCTTACCGAACAAGGCCATGGCTGTCCCCGCGGGATCGGCGACGCGATCCTGTATCTCGTTTCTTCATCGAGTACGAAAACGGTTCGACGGTTTATCCGGAAAGAATCGATACAACCCAGTAAAGAGGCTGGCAAGCCTTACGGATCTTCGGCGAATGGATTCTTCGTGCCGCGCAACTGCAGCCGGATCGGCGTGCCGGGCAGCTTGAACGTCTCCCGCAGCCCGTTCACCAAGTAGCGCTGATAGTCCTCGGGCACCTGTTCCGCCCGCGTGCCGAACACCACGAAGGTCGGCGGCCGCGCCTTGGCCTGCGTGATATAGCGCAGCTTCAGCCGCCGCCCCTGGACCAGCGGCGGCTGGTGGCCGCTCAGGGCGTATTCGAACCAGCGGTTCAGTTCGCCCGTCGGCACGCGCCGGTTCCAGACCTCGTGCGCCTGCCGCACCACCGGCAGCAGCCGGTCCGTCCCGGCGCCGGTCATCGCCGACAGCGTAACGACCGGGATGCCCTTCATCTGCGCCAGGCTGTCCTCCAGCCGTTCCATGATCGCCTTGCGCGTCGCGTTGCGATCCGCCACCGCGTCCCATTTGTTGAGCACGACGACGCAGGCGCGACCCTCGCGCTCGATGAGCCGAGCGATCTGGAGGTCCTGGTCGTGGATGCCGTCGACGGCGTCGATGACCAGGACGACGACCTCGGCCATCTTCAGCGCCTCGATCGTCGCGCTGGTGGACATCTTCTCCAACGCCGCTTCGATCCGGGCGCGACGGCGCAGGCCGGCGGTGTCGACAAGTTCGATCGGACGGCCGTCGCGGTCGGCCAGGATGACGGCGATGGCGTCGCGGGTCAGGCCGGGTTCGGGACCGGTCAGCATCCGATCCTCACCGATCAGCCGGTTGATCAGGGTGGACTTCCCGGCATTGGGCCGGCCGACAATGGCCAGTTTCAGCGGCCTGCCCGGATCGTCGGGGTCGGCTTCGGCCGCATCGTCCGATTCCGGTTCGGGGGGCAGGCGATCGGCAATCTCCGCCATCAGGTCGGAGATGCCCTCCCCGTGTTCGGCCGACACGCCGACGGGATCGCCCAGGCCCAGCGCATAGGCGTCCAGCAGCGCGGTACCGGCGACCCGTCCCTCTGCCTTGTTGGCGACCAGCAGCACGGGCTTGCCCTGCCGGCGCAGCCACTGGGCGAAATGCGCATCCGCCGGGGTCACCCCCGCTCGGGCATCGACCACGAACAGGACCAGGTCGGCCAGCGCCACCGCCGAGGCGGAGACCGCGCGCATCCGCCCGGCCAGCGTCTCCGGCGCGGCTTCCTCCAGCCCAGCGGTGTCGATCAGGGTGACGCGGCGGCCGCGCAGAAGGGCCTCGGCTTCCTTGCGGTCGCGGGTCACGCCCGGGGTATCGGCCACCAAAGCGATGCGTCGGCCTGCCAGCCGGTTGAACAACGTCGACTTGCCGACATTGGGGCGCCCGGCGATGACGACGACGGGCAACATGGGCTCTACCTCAAGGCAATGAGGCGCGCGTCGTTGCTGAGCAGCAGCACGGTGCCGTCGGCGACGATCGGCGCGAAGGGGGCAGCCTGGGAGGACAGGTCCAGGCGGCCGAGGATCGCCCCGGTATAAGGGCTGATGGACAGTGTCTGCCGGCTGGTGCCGGTCACGATCAGGCGATCGCTGACCAGCAGCGGCCCGTACCAGGTATAGGTGTCCTTGCGGCTTTCGGGGTCTTCGAAGCGGGGCAGGGGGGTGACCCAGGCGACGACGCCATCGGACTGGCGCAGCGCCGCGAGCTGCTGGTCCGCAGAGATGACGAACAGCCAGTCGCCCGCGGCATAGATCGCGTCCTCTCCGGCGACCTGGCGGTCCCACAGGCGGCGGCCGGTGGGAACGTCGTCGCAGACGAGCAGGCCGCCCATGCTGATGGCAAAGACCTGGCCGTTGACGATGGCCGGCGCGCCGCGAATCGACAGGAAATCGTCCGTGCCGCCGTTCACGCTGGCCTGGCCCAGCCCGTCGGTCCACACCACGCTGCCGGATTCGGCGCGCAGGCAGGCCAGTTCCCCCGACCCGAAGCCGACGATGACGAGCCCCTGGTAATAGGCCGGCGGCGCCTGGCCCAGCATCGCGGTCACCGGGTTGTCGGCCTGGTGTGTCCAAAGTTGGTGGCCGTCCGCGGCATTGAAGGCGAGCAGTCGGTCCTCGATCGTCGTCAGGAAGACCCGGCCGTCGGCAATGGTCGGCGCGGAACGGCCCGGCGTGCCGATGCCGACCCGCCATTTCACCGAACCGGTCGCGATGTCCAACGCCACCAGCTGCGACAGGCCGTTCACCGCGTACAGCGTGGTGCCGTCGGCGCCGAGGCCGCCGCCGACGTTGGTGCTGTCCGCGTCTTCGGGCTTGGTGTCGAAGCGCCACAGCCGCTTGCCGTCGGGCAAGGAGAAGGCCGTGACGACAGCCGCGGAGTCCATGGTGAAGACCGTGTTGTTCAGCACCACCGGCTGCGCCATCAGGATCGCCCGATACCCGCCGCCCGCGCCGATATCGCGGCTCCAGGCTTCCTGCAGGTCCGCACGCGCGGCGAGGTGGCCCATCAGGTGGGCCGGGTTGCCGGCGGCCTGGGGCCAAGCCGCATTGCGCACCGGCGGGGGCAGCACGATTTTCGGCGGGTTGGCGCCCAGCGCAAGCCCCTGCTGGCCCGAGAAGATCGACTCGCGCTTACCGGGCAGCGGCACTTTCTTGGCGCCGAACCAGTCGTCGAACAGCGAACAGCCGGTCAACGCCAACGGCGCGAGCAGCGCGGCGCGACGGGACAAGGCAACGGAGCGTCGGTCGGTCATTTCAGCTTAACCCAGGCCCTGCAACAGGGCGTTGGCGCGGGCGCGCACGCCCGCGGGGGCCAGCACGTCGGCGGCCAGCCCCTTCAATTTCGTGCGGGCATCGTCGATCTTGCCCTGGCGGAGATCGAGCATCGCCAGTTGCTCCTGCGCCAGGGGCGCCCACGGATTCCCCGGCTGCGCCAGGGGCTGGAGCCGAGGAGCGAGGACGTTCGGATCACCGGTATCGAGCTGCCAGCCGGACATCAGCAGCAGCGCCAGGTCGCGCAGCAACTGATCGGCATGGGTATCGGTCGCGATGTCGTAGTACATCGCCGCCGCGCCCTGCACGTCACCCGAGTCCGCCATCAGGCCCGCGGCGCGCAGGCGGGCAAGGGTCTTGTAGCCCTCGGGCGCGTTGGCGGCGAGTTCCTTCAGCGGGCCGATCTGCGCGGTCCGGGCGTCCTTGGACAGGGCGGGAGCCTGGTTGATGGCGTTCATGATGCTGATGTAGCGGGACGCGGCAGCCTGGTCCTGCTCCGCTTGCCGGTGCCGGTTGTATTCCCAGCCCCCCGCACCGGCCGCCACCAGGACGACCGCGAGCACGGCGATCCAGCCATATTTACTCGCGAGCCGTTGGGCACGCTCTGCGCGGAGGTCCTCCCGGACCTCGTCGAAAATATCAACCACGCGGTGTCTCTTCGTCGCTTCCTGACCGGCCGATGGGGTTTGGCGGCAAACCGCCGGTTCGGCAAGGGTTCATTTACCTTTGAGGTTCAGGATAGAGGGATGCGATGGCTGCTGATACTGGCGATCCTCGGCCTGGGCGGGTGCGGGGTATCCGATAACCTGGGCGCCTTCATCGGCTCCGCCTTCACGATCGGGAGCGTGACGACGATCGGGCGGTCGCCGCCCGACGCGGTGTATTCGCTGATCACCGGCCGCGATTGCAGCGTCGTCCGGCTGGACCAGGGCAAGTCGTATTGCCGGCCGGTCGAGCCGCCACCGCAGGCGCCGGAATTCTGCACCCGCAGCCTGGGGACGGTGGATTGCTGGCGGCGAACGCAAGCGCTGGACGGGCGGTATCAGGGGGTGGCGGCCGGTCCCGAGACGCTGACGCCCGAACAGGAGGCGAACCGCACCCGGCGCTGGCCCTGAAACTGCGTGATTGAGCTTTGCGGGGAAGCCGGGTATAGGGGCGGTGCGCTCGGTGCCGAGCGTCTGGACCCGTAGCTCAGTTGGATAGAGCGTCGCCCTCCGAAGGCGAAGGTCGTGCGTTCGAGTCGCGCCGGGTCCGCCAGTTCCCCCTACCTTTGCCGCTGCGTATCGGGCCAGGGTTCCGCCGCCCCGAACCCATGTTCGTTCAAATTGACAGCGGTAGGCGCGTCAACCAATGTTGATGCCCCATGGCGAGCCTGAACGATGTTCTGTCGCCTATCGTAACCGAGGACGCATTCGCCGCGGTCGCCATGTCGCGTGACGAGCGGCACCGTCCGGCGCGGGACGCTGCGACGCGAACGACCCCGGAGCAGATGGTTGGTTAGAAGCGGATCCAAGCCATTGCCACCATCGCCGAGCCTATCTGAAGAACTCGCGCGCACGTTCGACACCCTCTCCCAGATCATTTGCGTTGCGGCCGTTGACGGCTCGATGGTGTACCGGAACAGGGCGTGGCGGGACCAACTTCTGGACACCGGCACGCTTCAGGACACGTTGCGATCCTGGCTTCATCCCGCCGATGCGCAGGATGTGATGGATCGCTGGGCATCGACCCTCCAGCCTTTCGACGTCGACTGCCGCATCCGTTACGCGGCCGGCGACTATCGCTGGTTCCTGCTGCGCGCGCAGCCGTTTCCGGACAGGGCCAACATTACCAGCGGTTGGATCTGCTTCTTCACCGACATTCATGACCGCAAGCTTCGCGAACTCGGCCTCGCGCAGAACCTGAAGACCCGGTCCGACATGCTGGGCGCCAGCGTCGATTGCATCAAGGTCATCACCCCGGATGGCGTACTGTCGCATATGAACCGTGCGGGCTGCCGTGCGCTTGGCGTGGCGGAGGATTCGGCATTCGGAATGGACTGGCTCGAATTGCTGCCCGAAGACGTGCGGGCGCCCGGCCGAGAGGCACTGGCACGGGCGAAGCGAGGAAGCAGTGCCCGTTTCCCCGGGTGCAGTCAGCTCGAGGGAGCGTCGCCGCAGTATTGGGACAACATATTGACCCCGTTGAGGGGGGATGCCGATGAGACGACGGCAATCCTGTGCGTATCCCGCGAGGTGACGGCACAGCAAGAGGTCGAGGAACGTCTGCGGCTCGCCATCCAGGCAACCAATGACGCGATCTGGGATTGGGACCTCCGCCGCGATCGTATGTCGTGGAACGAGGCGTTGGAACGATGCTATGGATACGATACCGAACAGGTCGATCCCAGCCCGCGATGGTGGTTCGATCGCATCCATCCAGATGATCGTGCGCGCGTCGAGTCCACCCTGCGGCGGGTGATAGCGGGATCGCGCTGCGACTACGTACTGGAATATCGCTTTGTCCGTGCCGACGGGCGCTTCGTCGAGGTCCGCGATCGGGGAACCTTGAGCAGGGACAGGCAGGGACTCGCTATCCGTGCCGTGGGGGCCATGCTCGACCAAACGGACCGGAAGGCGATCGAGCGCAACTTGCAGACGCTGAACCAGGCGCTCGAAACCAGCGTCAGTGAGCGAACGGCGGAACTGAACCGGCTTTGGATCACGTCGCCGGACCTACTGGTCGTGATTGGCTTCGATGGCATCATCCGACGCGTAAATCCCGCCTTGAAAGAGATACTGGGCTACGAGGCAGAGGATTTCATCGGCCATCACATCCGCGATTTCGTGATGCCGGTCGACTCGGCACTGGCAGACGACGTGCTTGTTGCTGCGTCGGAAAGACCTCTGCAGACCGTCGAGGTCCGTCACCGGCACAGGGATGGATCATGCCGCTGGATCGCTTGGGTATCGGCACCCACTCATGCCGAAATCTATGCGACCGGCGGTCATATCACCGCGTCCAAGCAGGCGGAGGCCGCCCTGCGGAAAACCGAGGAGGCGCTGCACCAGGCCCAGAAGCTTGAGGCGGTCGGTCAACTCACCGGCAGCGTGGCGCATGATTTCAACAATTTCCTGACGGTCATCGGCGGGTCCGTGGAACTACTTCGCCGCCCGAACGTCGATGAGCAGCGGCGGAAGCGCTATATCGATGCGATCGCCGAGACCACGGAGCGTGCGGTCAAGCTGACAAGCCAGCTCCTGGCGTTTGGCAGGCGCTCTTCATTGATTCCCGTGACGTTCGACGTGGGCGCAAACATCCGCGCCCTGCGAGAGATGATCGTGACGCTGGTCGGGCCGAGCATCAAGCTGGAGATCGTCGAGGCGGAAGCCGGCTGCTGCGTGCACGCGGATTCCAATCAGTTCGATACCGCAATCGTCAATATTGCGGTGAATGCTCGCGACGCGATGAACCGGCAAGGGCATCTGACGATCACCGTGGGCACGGCGTCCGAAATCCAGCCTCATGGAGCGATGCCGGCCGCCATGGGCAGGTTTGTAACAGTGTCGATCGCGGATACCGGGACGGGAATCCCCGAGGACAAGATCGACAGCATCTTCGAACCATTCTTCACGACGAAACCGCCGGGGAAAGGCACGGGCCTTGGTCTGTCGCAGGTATTCGGCTTCACCAGGCAATCGGGTGGCGACATCACGGTGGAAAGCCGGATCGGTGAGGGAACGACATTCACGCTTTACTTGCCGCAGGTCGGGACTTCAGCCGCTGACAGACGGGCCGCGTCGCCAGTCGTATCTTCGCTTATGCCCGGCACCATGCGCGTCTTGCTGGTCGAAGACGACCGCGCGGTCGGTGAGCACGCATGCGACGTCCTGATCGAGCTGGGGCATTTCCCCTTATTGACGGCGAATGCCGAGGAAGCGCTTTCGATACTCACAAACAAGGCCGGTTCTTTCGATGCTGTCGTAACGGACGCCATGCTGCCAGGCATGAGCGGCATTGAGCTGGGCAACGAGGTACGGCGCCTCTACCCGAATTTGCCGGTCCTTCTGGTCAGCGGATATAGTGACGTCCTGGCGCGGCAGGGACCGCGCGGCTTTAACCTGTTGCGCAAGCCATACGCCGCCGACGAATTGTCCCAGGCGCTGGCATCGCTGATGACCGGTCCTCGACGACCGCCGTAGCGGCCCCGGGGCAGGTCGTTGCGGTGCGGGCTAGAGAAACGGCGGCCAAAGAAGAATAATACGAAGGGGAAATGTCCGAGATGGGATACAAGCGATGGCTGGTCATCGTCCTGCTGCTACTCGCCAACACGGTCAACTTCATCGATCGGGTGAACATCTCCGTCGCAGGCCGGGAGATCGCGGCCACGTTCGGCCTTGGGCCTGAAGCGCTCGGCGTCATCTTCTCCTGCTTCTTCTACTCCTATATCCCCCTGATCCTGCCGATGGGCCTGCTGTGCGACCGGTTCGGTGCGCGTGCCATCATGGGGTCCGGAATGGTCATCTGGGCCATCGGATCAGCGGTCACCGGCTTGGCGACCGGGTTCGGCACACTGGTCGGCGCACGCCTGCTGCTTGGCGTCGGCGAGTCGTCCAGCTATCCCGCATCGCAGCGCATCCTGCGCGAATGGGCGCCGCGCGGCGAACGGGCGCTGATGATCACGACGTTCCACGCCGGAAGCTCCTTCGGCCCGGCGCTGGGCATCGCATTGACCTCCTTCCTGATCTCGATGTTCGACTGGCGGATCTCCTTCATCATCGTCGGCGTCGGCACAGCGGTCCTGGCGGCCATCTGGTTCACGCTCTATCGCGCGCCGGAGACAGCGCCCTGGCTGGATGAGACCGAACGCAACTATATCGTCCAGCAGCGCGAGCCGCCCAGGCAGGACGCCGTCCATGCCATGTCCCTGCGCGCCCTGCTGCGCCAGCCGGTGATGTGGGGGCTGATGGTGACGCAAGGCTGCCAGACCTTCTCGCTGTATCTCTTCCTGACCTGGCTGCCGTCGTATTTGCGCACGGTGCGGCACCTGGACCTGTTCAGCGCCGGATGGCTCGCCAGCCTGCCTTACGTGGTGACGGCGTTCGGGCTGGTGCTGTCCGGGCTCGTCAGCGACCGCCTGGTGCGCAATGTCGACCTGTCGACCGGCGCGCGCCGTTACCTGATGATCCTGATGATGGCCGTTGCCTGTTGCGTGCTGTTCGTGCCCTATGCCGAGAGCCTGACGGTGATGGAGGTGCTGATCATCCTCTCGATCCTCTGCGCCAATGTCTCGAACGGCTTGAACTTCGCCGTCGCGGCCGACCTGATCCATGACCGCGAATCCGCCGGCGCCGTCTTTGGCCTTGTTGTCCTCGGCGGCAACAGCGTCGGTTTCATGGCGCCGATCCTGACGGGCTTCATCATCGCCTATACGCAACACTATACGCTCAGCTTCGTGCTGGCCGCGACGTTGCTGGCAATCGGCATGGCCACGTCGTGGCTGGTGGTGCGCCGGCCGCTGCAGCCCGTCACCGCGACGATCGCCGCCACGGCCTGAGACAGTTCTCAGCTATCCCGGAACCCCCCTGGGCCAACGCCCCCGCCTCCGATACAACGCCCATCATGCACGTCGCCACGTCCTCCGCCTTCAAGCAGAACGCCTCACGGGCGCTGTCCGATGCCGGGCTGCAAAAGGCCCTCGCCCGCAGCGGGCCGTCCTTCGTCGCGCGCAGGGCCGCCGCGGCTGCCGCGCTGCCGGAGTTCGAACCGCTTCGCGACACCGCCCGCGACATCAAGAACCACGCGCTGGCCAACCTCGATTTCTACCTGGAAGCCTATGAGGCCAAGGTGCTGGAAGCCGGCGGCACGGTGCATTGGTGCGCCGACGCGGACGAAGCCCGGACGGCGGTGCTGAACATCTGCAAGGCGGCGGGGGCCAGGACGGTCACCAAGGGAAAGTCGATGATCGGCGAGGAGATCGCCATCAACGACCACCTTGAGAAGAACGGGATCACGCCGGTCGAGACCGATCTGGGCGAATACATCATCCAGCTCCGTCACGAGATCCCCAGCCACATCATCGCCCCCGCCTTTCACCTGAACATGGAGGACTGGGAGGACGCGTTCCGCAAATCCCACACCGACCTGCCGCCCGACCGCGTTTTCCACGAACGCCGCGACATCCTGACGGAAGCGCGCGCCAAGCTGCGGTCGAAGTTCCTCGCCGCCGATGTCGGCATCACCGGCGCCAACTTCCTGATCGCCGAGACCGGCAGCAGCGTGATCGTGACCAACGAGGGCAACGGCGACCTGACCCAGACCCTGCCGCGCGTCCATATCGTGCTTGCCAGCATCGAGAAGTGCGTCCCCACGATCGAGGACTGCACCTCGCTGCTGCGCGTGCTGGCGCGCTCCGCCACCGGCCAGGATTTCTCGGTCTATACGACGTTCTCCACCGGCGCGCGCCGTCCCGGCGACCTGGACGGGCCGGAGGAGTACCACGTCATCCTGCTGGACAACGGCCGCTCCAACATGCTGGGCACCGAGTTCCAGCCGATGCTGCGCTGCATCCGCTGCGCCGCCTGCCTGAACCATTGCCCGGTCTATGGCGCGGTCGGCGGGCACGCCTATGGCTGGGTCTATCCCGGTCCGATGGGCGCCGTCCTGACGCCCAGCCTGATCGGCGTGCAGGAGGCCGGGAACCTGCCCAACGCCTCCACCTTCTGCGGCAAGTGCGAATCCGTCTGTCCTGTCCGGATTCCCCTCCCGGGCATGATGCGCCACTGGCGCGAGCGGGAGTTCGAGCGACACCTGTCGCCCTCGGCCGCGCGCACCAACCTCGCGCTGTGGGCCTTCTTCGCCCGCCGCCCGTCGCTGTACCGGCTGGCGACCCGAGCGGCGGCGCTGGGGCTGGGACTGCTGGGGGGACGGAAGGGACGGTTCCGCAGCCTGCCGATGGCCGGCGGTTGGACCAAGGGCCGCGACCTACCGGCGCCGGAGGGCGACACGTTCTTCGCCCGCTACGCCCGCCAGCAGCGCGGAGCCGGCAACGTATGAGCAAGGCCGCCATGCTCGCCGCCATTCGCCGCGGCCTGAAGCGCGGGCCGCTCCCGGCCGACCAGGCCGCCATGCTGCAAGGCCGGCTGGCGGCCCATCCGCGGCACCTGATCCCCGCCCGCTCCCGCCTGCCGCGCGTGGAGCAGGTGGACCTGTTCGTGCGCAACCTGGAGAAGGAGTTCGGCACCGTCGCCCGCGTCCCCGACCTGGATGCGGTGCCCGAGGCCGTCGCCGACTACCTCGCGGGCCAGAACCTGCCTGGCGCCCTGGTCATGGCCCCGCATCCGGAGCTGCGGGCCGTCCCCTGGTCCACGCGCCCCATGCTGACGATCCGGGAGGGCAGGGCGGAGGCCACCGACACGGTCAGCGTCCAGCACGCCTTCGCCGGCATCGCCGAGACGGGCACGATGATGCTGCCCAGCGCCCCGGAACGACCGGTGACGCTGAACCTGCTGGCGGATACCGAGATCGCGGTCTTGCACGCCTCCCGCATCGTCGGCGCCTATGAGGAGGCCTGGGACCTGCTGCGGGCGGAGCGTGGCGCGATGCCGCGCAACGTGATGCTGGTGACCGGCCCGTCGCGGTCGGCGGATATCGAGCAGACCTTGGAACTCGGCGCGCATGGCCCCAGGCGGGTGCATGTCGTGCTGGTGGACGACCTCAGCGCCGGTTCGGCAGCAGAAGCAGCAGCGCGCTGACCAGGGCGCAGGCGGCGCCGATCGTGTAGCTGGTGCCGTAGCCGCCCCAGGCGGCGACGGACATGCCGAACACCGCCGGGACCGCCATGCCGCCGAAGAACATGATCGCGGTGCCCAGCCCGGCGGCCTCTGTCCGGCGGACGCCGCCCAGTGCGGCGTATTCGGCATAGGCGACGCCGGTGTAGCCGCCCGACGTCGTCCCTGCCACCAGTGCGTTGATCATCAGCACCCAGATCGGCCAGTGCGGCCCGTACATGCCGGTGACCAGCGACGTGGCTGCCATGCCGAGGCCCAGCATCGCCAGCGTCTGCGCGGGCGTGATGTAGCGGTCCGCGACCCAGCCCCAGATCGGGCGGGTGATCGAGCTGGCCAGCTGGTATGCCGCCAGCATCTGCCCCGCCTCCACAAGATTGAGGCCGACCACCGTCGTCAGTTGCACGGTGGTGAAGGCGATCACGCTGAGTGAGATTCCGGAATAGACGAAAGCGGCGATCGAGAGCCGCTGGAACCGCGGTTCGGCCAGCAGCGTGAACGGCTGGATCAGGCCCTTGCCCAGCACGCGCCGGTCGGGTTCCCGGTCGTAGTCCCAGCGCTTGCGCGGAAACTCCATCGCGATGATCAGTAGCAGGATGGGGACCAGTTCCGCCGCCAGCGCCCAGCGCCACCCGGCGGCGACCACGATCGGCGGCAGGATCAGCGCGGCCAGCACGCCACCCAGCGGCACGCCGATCTGGCGGAACGACATCACCAGGTTGAAGACGGGGCGGGGTGTCTGTGGCACCAGCAGGTGGGTGCTGGCCGGCGCCGCCGCGCCATAGCCCAGGCCGAGCACGAACGCCGCCAGCCCGATGCCCGCCACGCCGCGACCCACGGCCGCCAGGACCAGCATGCCAGCGGCGGCTGCCAGCACCGCCTGGGTGGCCCGCACGCCGCCGTATTTGCGCACCAGCCCCGGCGCGAACAGGGCCGAGACGATCCCGATGCCATACGCCAGCGCAACGAAATAACCCACCAGTGCGCCGCTGACGTTCAGGTCGAGGGCGATCTCCGGCGCCACGGTCGGCACCGAGAACATCGCCATGGTCGCCAGGGTCTGCACCGCCAGCGTCGCCAGCAGGGGCCAGACCGGCATCGAGCGCAGCAGATGCCAGGTGCCGGCTTGTGCCTCGGTTGGTTCGCTGGCGCTCACGCTGCGTCTCGGGTCGTCATGGGCGGAGTCTGGCATCGGTCGCGTCCGACGCCAAATTTCCGGGGCACCTTGCCTGACGGGTCGGGCCGAGAGTTAGGCCGGCTCCGTCGCCATCTGCAGCCGTTGGGCGTCGACGAAGCTGCCTTCGGTCAGGCGTTCGCGCAGCGGCTGCCAGCTTTCGGCGTCGGCTTCGATCTCGGACAGCAGGTCCTTGGGGACGGTGATCACGTCCTTCAGGACTTCCTCCCCCGGCGCATAGGTGCCGAAGACGAGATTGCCGTCGTCACCTATGCCAAGCAGGCGCATCTCGACGTCGTAAGCCGCTTCCAGGCCCTCCGCCCAGCGCAGCATCGCGATCTTGGCAAGCTCCAGGGTCACGTCGTCGATGCCGGCGGCGGCGGAAACGATTTTTTCCCGCAATGCCGCCCAGCCGAACACCGTGCGCCGGGTCAGTTCGCGACCGATCTGCTGCGCGGCTTCCGATGTGTTGGGTCCATAGAAGCTCAGGTAGGAGTCGTCCCCGCGCTTCTCCATGGCCACCCAGTCGTCGATCCTGGACACCGGCCACACCGTCAGGAACTGCTTTCCCGCCATGTGTACGTAGGTGAACTGGGGCTCGATCCGGAAATTCTCGCCGCAGGACTCGCAGGTGAGCACCTGGAACGAGCTATCCAGGATCGCATCCCGCAGGTCGGGGCGGCGGTCCGCGTTCACGCTGTGGACCATTTCATAAGACAGGGCGACCTTGCAGGCCGGGCATTGCGTGGCGACGTCCTGGAACAGCGACATGGCGCGATCCTTCGATGACAGCGGTCGATTACAGTGACAGGGAGCTCAGCCAGCGACGCGCCGGATGATTGGGCTTGAGCTTGCCGAGGTGATAGGAGGCGTACAGCTCGCAGAACCATTCGCCGGGTGCGCGAAACTGGTAGCCGGTGATCCCCTTGGTGCGCTCGCTCAGCGGATAGCTGACCCAGGTGCCGGGATAGGCTTCCTGGTAAACCCGGCCGTCGTTCATGGCGATCTTGACCGAATTGCCCTGGTCCCACCACGGCGAGCATTTTGTCGCGATATCGAACCATTCCTTGATATCTTCGCAGGCCGTGTTGACGGCTGGCTGCTCCTTGGGGCCGACCGCGGGCGGATCGACCTTGGCGCCGATCATCATATCGGATACGTATTGCTCCAGGATGTCGGCGTGGTCGCCGCCATATTTCGCCGCGACCTGCTTGGCGATCTTCGCGATGTCGCTGCCATGCGTGATCCATCCGCCGAAAGCGGCCTGTTCCTCGCGTGCCTTCATGAATCCCATGCGGTCGTCGACCGCGTGGCCGGTTTCGTGGACGTTTGCGAAATCGAAGTAGTCGACGTCGTTCTCGTTGGCGGGCGCGTATTCCGGCGAAGCCATGGCCGGCAGCATCTCGACCTCGATCATGTCGCCGCTGCCGTCCAGGACGAAGCTCCCGTCGCGATTTTTCTGATAGCCTTTCAGCTTGCTGCCGAACTTCTGCGGCGTGTCGCCCGGCCGGCCGCTGACGCTCGTCAGGTTCTCGGAACCTTGATAGTAACCGCCGCTGGCAAAGTTGTAAGATACACCGCCGCCGGAGCCCAGTTTGATGTTCTCCAGCACGTTCTCCCGCATGACTTTCTTGAGACTCGGATTGTCCTTCGATTGCTCCGGAGTCAGCGCCAGCATCTCGTAGATTTTCTTGGCGGATTGTATCCGCTTGCTCTCATCCTTCAAATTCTGTGGTTCGATCGCCCCTGCGGATGCATCCTTGTCGTCGACGATCGTGCCCCCCTGCCATGACAGGGCCGACAGCGAGAGTTTGATATTGAACCGCTTCTTGGCGATCGCGATGATGACCTTTGGATGCACCGTATCGGGAAGGTTCTTGACCAGTTCGTCCAGCAGGTCCGGTCCGTTCGGGATGGTCCTTTTGCCGCTGGGGTTGTCTGTGGACTTCGCGTAGTTTTCCTCGCCGCCGACCGCGTCCATCATTTTCTGCAATTGCGTTTCCAGATCGTTGTCCACCTGGCCGGCGATCGCCTTCTTCCTGACCTTGTCGCCCGCAAGCCGCGCCGTGGCATTGGCGAGGAAGCGTGTGGCGTGGACGAAGTCGAACGCCTTTGCGCTTTCTTTCGCCTTGTCGATCATCTTGGTGACTTCGCTTTTCAGCGGATCGGTCAGGCTGTCGCGGTCGCTTTCCGCGAGCGCGGCGTCGGTATCGAACGTCTTGCGCCGTTCCTTGGCTTCTTCCGCCTCGGCGATGATCCCGAGAGCCGCGCGCAGGCTGTCGTTGGCCGCCTGCCACTCGAACGCATCGGCCTTTTCCTGTGCTGTCTTCAGCAGCTTGGCACTTTCGTCGGTCTTCGGCTTCAGCGTCTCAGCCGGGGGTTGGGTCGAGTCGGTCAGCGCCTTCTGCCGGCCGTCGGCCAGGTCCTTCTGCGTGGCGAAATGTTCGTATTGGCTTTGGATGGTCTGCGCCCCCAGCAGCAGGCTGGCGGCGGACTGGATCAACTCCTGCGCGGTTGCCATGCGGCCTTGCGTTTGGGCGTTCCGGACGGCCTCGTCCAAGGTGCCGCCGAGTTTCGTCAGCAGGTCGTTGGCCTTGTCGCCGAATCGCTTCCCTTTCACCGTCTGCGCCTGGCTACGCATGTCGGCGGCGAGTTTCTCGATCTTCTGCTGCGAATCCGCGGCGCCCGCACGTCCGGCGATTTCCGTCGAGTCCTTCATGGTATCGGCGAGCTTGGTCGCGCCCTCGATCGCCTTCAGCGCCTCGTCGATCGTCGCGCGCGCCTGGCCCCAGTTCACCTGGGCCATGCGCCGATCCTCCATGTCGGGGCCCGTCGTCACGACTTTCTTCAGGTCCATGACGCCGGTGGCCTTCTGGGCCTCCGCCATGAGTTTCTCGATATAGGGTATCTGGTCTTCCAGCATGCCGGCCCGCGCCGCCGGCCGCTTCTGCAAGTATTCCAGGCCGTCTTCGGCTTTCAGCCGAGCCTCGGCATAGGCCTTGGTGTCGACGTAGACCTTGCCGAGGACGGTGACGGTGTTGCTGACCTCTTGCAGGGCGGCGATGCCGTCTTCGAAGCGCATGGCCTTTCTGTCGGCCAGTTCATCGGCTTTTTCGACCAGCTTGTTCATCGAGAACATCTGGCCCATCAGCTCCTTCATGTCTTTCAGCTTGCTGATGTCGCCGACGGTCGTTTCCCGCTGCTTGTCGTACTCGATGCGGCGGTTGGCAAGTTTCGTCGCCGCGACGATCTCCTCCGGCAACTCCTGGGTCGCCGCGAGCATCGCCACCGGCCATTTGCCCGCGTTGACGGCGTCGGAAATCTTGGCTCGGATTCCGCCGATTTTCTGCAGGTTGGCGTCGACGATCGTTTTCCCGTCCTTGCTCTTGGACTGCAAGGTTGCCTGCTTCAACTGCAGGTCCGCCAGGCCGTCGGGGTCGCTCGTGACCCACCAGTTGGTCATGTCGGCCTTCATTTCGTCGATTGCGACCTGCAGATCGTTCTTCGCGGCGTTGTAATCGCGTGTCGGTGTCTGGGCTTTCGCGGACGCCACGTCGATGTCGTTGGACAAGTTGGTCCAGTCGTTCTCGTCCCCGTATTGGCCCTTCATCGAACCCAGCATGCGGGCGGCGCTCGCCTTCACCACCATGACGGCGGCGTATTCCGTGGCGCAGCGCTTGCCTTCCGTCAGGGCCGGATTGGCCGTCCCCAGCTTTCCGCGCGCTTCGTTGAACTTTCCCTCGCCGGCCAGTTTCCGCGCGGCCAGCAAGTCTTTCTCGGCGGAATCGATTTCCGGCTTCACATGCGCGCGCTGGGGATCCTCCTTCAGCGCCTTCAATGCCTTCTCGGCCGTGTCCAGGTCGCCGTAGAAGGTCTTGTTGTCGATGACCTGCTTGGCCATCGCCTTCAGGTCTTCGACCTTCTTGGCCTCTGCGTCGATGGCGTCCTTGCCGCCGTCCCGCCGCGCGTTCTTGACGCTTTTCTGGACGTCGCTCATGGCGCGTTCGATGTTCAGGACGAACGGCTCCGCACCCGGAATTTTCCGCAGTTCCTCCACCTGCTTCAGCACGCCGTCCTCATGCTGCAGGTAGTTGTCGACGGAACCTTCCAGCCGGCTGTCCCGAAACTTGTCGACGACATCGAAAAAGCCGCGGTTCGGCGTGACGCCCAGGTTGTCGACCAGAAAATTCCGTTGCAAGGCCGTAAGCGCCATGACGTGCCCCCGACGATATTATGAAGAAACGAAACGCGAAATCAGAGGGATTCGGACAGGACCTTCAAGGTCTGGTCCACCGTCGGCCTGATCCTGGTCCGCGTGAAACCATTGTTGTCCACGGCCGCGACCATCGGGTCGCTCGCCACGAATGTCCGGTACTCCTCGATCAGCCCCTTCGCGGCCTGCTGGTGCTTCGAACGTTCCGGACCTTCGGCGTTCAGCGCCTTGTCCAGCGTATCGATCAGGCGCTGGTCCAGCCCGTCCAGGATCGTGTACAGCTTCTTCGTGCCGGCGCTGACGTCCTTGGGGTCGAACGTCTCCTCAGCCTTCTGGTCCTGGTTGTTCGCCTCGACGGCTTGGACGATGGTCGCCTCAAGCTCCTGCAGTTGCGATTGCAGCGACTTGCGCAGCGCGTCCCAGGCAAGGCGGCTTTTCTGCATGCCGGCATAGGTGATGGGGCGGCCGGTCGGCATGGGCGGCGGCGGGGGCGGCATGCCGGGAAAGCCCACCCGCAGATTCTTGTTCACCCAGGAAATCTTGGCCGCTGCCGGTTTACCCGATACTTGTCGTGGCTGTCCGCTTTCGAGCGTTTGCGACACGTCGACCTCCCCCTCGGACGAAGTGCGCGGGAACCTAGGTCATTCGATCGGCCCGGGTCAATCATTATAGATGATCCAAAACAATCGGCTGGCCCGGACGCGGCGGCCGGACCCGGACCGCGGACGGCGCGGTCGGGCCGTTTGGTCAGCCCACCCTGGTATTATCGACCACGATGCGCGGGAACGTCCCCAGCTCCGCTTCGATCGCCTGGGCCAATTGTTGCGCCGGCAACGGCTTGCGCAGCAGCCGCAGCCCGGTTGCCTCGGCGGCCCCGGCTTCGTTGTAGCCGGACACCAGGATGATCGGCAGGGAGGGCAGGCGCCGCCGCACCTCCTGCGCCAACTGCACGCCGTCCATCCCGTCCGGCATCACCACGTCGGTGATCAGCAGGTGGAACGCCGATTGGGCGCCGATCAGGATCTCCAGCGCCTTGCGCGCCCGGTCGACATGCACGACCTCATAGCCGAGGGTACGGATGATGTCGGCGGTGATCGCCGCGACCTCCTGGTTGTCCTCGACGAACAGGATGCGGCGCGCGCCGGCCTCGTCCGGGCGGTTGCTGTCCGGCACGACCAGGTTCGGGCGAGGGCCCGGCACCCGCAGCGCGCGCGGCAGCAGCAGCGTGACGGCAGTGCCGCCTTCGGGTGCCGGCCCGATCATCGCCGCCCCGCCGGCCTGGCGCGCGAAACCATACACCTGGCTGAGTCCCAGGCCGGTGCCGCGGCCGACATCCTTGGTGGTGAAGAACGGCTCAAAGGCCCGAGCGGCGATGTCCGGGGGGATTCCGGAACCGGTATCGCGGAGCGTCAGGCGGACAAAGGCGCCCGACAGCTCCGGCGCGGCCGGCACCTCGCCGCGCGACAGGCGTACGTTGCGTGCGGTCACCGACAGCCGCCCCCCGTTCGGCATGGCGTCGCGCGCGTTCACGGCGATGTTCAGCAGCGCGATCTCCCATTCGCCCGGATCCAGCTCCAACGGCCAGACATCGTCGTCGATCGTGACGTCCACCTGGATGTTGCCGCGCAGCGAGGGCCTCAGCATCGCGATGACGCGGGGCAGTTCGACGCGCGGATCAATCGGGCGCGGCGCCAGGGCCTGCCCGCGGGAGAAGGACAGCAATTGCCGCGTCAGCGTCGCGCCGCGCTGGGCAGCATGGACGATGTTGTCCAGCATCCGCGCGGCCTTGTCCGGATTGCGGCTCTTGGCGAGCTCCGCGTTGCCCTGGATCACGGCCAGCAGGTTGTTGAAGTCATGCGCGACGCCGCCTGTCAGCTTGCCCAGCGCCTCCATCTTCTGGCTTTGCCGCACGGCCTCTTCCGCCTGCTCCCGCCGCTCCCGCTCCGCCGCGGCGTGCTGCTCCGCGACGATCGAGGCTTCGGTCCGCCGCAGCGCGACGCCGGACAGCGCCAGCAGCGACAGGGCGGAGGCCACGCACAGCACCGCGTAGGGGATCATCGAGCGCAGCCAGGCATGCATCACGCCGTCGAGCGAGATCGAGGTCCAGGCGACCATCCCCAGCGACGGCAGGCGCGCCCACGCGACGATCCGGTTCCCACCCAGGACGTTGGAGATCTGGTAGCCGGTGACCGCCTGGGTGCGGTCGGTGATGAACACCGCCGACAGCCTTTCGGCATGCTCCTGCTGCTGGGTGAGATCGCCGGACCGGACCAGGAGCTGCCCGTCATTGCGCCGCAGCGCGATCGATCGGCCTTCCGTGTCGGAATACATCGACAGCAGTTGCTGGAAATACTGCTTGATGTAGTTCGGGTTCAGCGAGCAGGCGATGATGCCGTTGAAGCTGCCGTCAAGGCTCGGCCTCGCGATCGCCATCGGAATGAACGGTTCCCCGTTCACGTAGCGTTCGGCGCGTTCGCCGATGAAACGCCCGCCATGACCGTCTCGGAAATAACGAAAGTAATCCCGCTCGATCAGGGGCGTCTTGGGCGCCGGATAGCGGGAGGCGGTGACGAGCGGGACCCCGTTCCTGTCGACGACGAACAGGTCGCGCAGGAACGGCAGGTAGTGGCGCGTGAAGGACAGATTGTCATGCAGCCGTTCTTCGTTGGCGCGCACGTCGGCGTCGGTCGCGTCGCGCAGCAGCAGCTTGGTCTGCTCCAGCGCCAGAAGCTGGGAGTCGAACAGCTTGGCGGAGCTGTCGGTCACCAGTTGCAGCAGGTGGGTCGTCTCATCGAACGCCTCTTGGCGTTTCTGCTCCCACGCGATCCAGCCGCCGCAGGCCAGGACCAGCACCGGCACGGCGATCGAGGCCGCCGCCAGAAGGCGAAGGATCCCGATCGTCGCCCGGTTCCGGGCAGCGTCTGGATAGACCAGGCCAAGAGGGCTAGACATCGCTGGAATGCATCACGGTTCCCAGCATTCAGGGTATTATCGGCGCCGAAAGGGGGCGGCATCTGACAACTCCGTGAGGAATGTGCGGATGACGCAACTGTTGTCCGGGATCGCGACCAGGCCCGCCCGGCGAACTTTCCGCCACGCCTTGCCTTCGAATGCGCTTATGGCAGGGTGCGGCGGGATCATCCTGGCCGGACGCGGGACCGGTCATCACAAAGGAGAGCGTCACATGCAGATCGGCGTCGTTGGACTGGGCCGGATGGGTGCGAACATTTCCAGGCGCCTGATGCGGGCCGGGCATTCATCCGTGGTGTGGGACGCCAATCCCAAGGCGATCGAGGCGGTGGGCCACGACGGCGCCACCATGGCGACCGGGCTGCCGGACCTGGTGGCGAAGCTGGGCGGCTCGCCCAAGGCGGTGTGGGTCATGCTGCCGCACGGCAAGATCACCGAGGACACGATCAACGCGCTGGCCGGGCTGATGTCCAAGGGCGACATCGTCATCGACGGCGGCAACACTTACTACAAGGACGACATCCGCCGCGCGAAGGCCCTGGCGGCCAAGGGGCTGCGCTATGTGGACGTCGGCACCTCGGGCGGCGTCTGGGGGTTGGAGCGAGGCTACTGCATGATGATCGGCGGCGAGACCGAGGCGGTGAAACACCTGGACCCGATCTTCGCCGCCCTGGCGCCGGGAATGGGCGACATCCCCCGCACGCCGGGCCGCGAGGGCCGCGATCCGCGTGCCGAGCAGGGCTATATCCACGCCGGCCCTCCCGGCGCCGGCCATTTCGTCAAGATGGTGCACAACGGCATCGAATACGGCATGATGCAGGCCTTTGCCGAAGGGTTCGACATCCTGCGCAACAAGGCCTCCACGCAACTGCCCGAAGACCACCGCTTCAATCTCAACATGGGCGACATCGCCGAGGTCTGGCGGCGCGGCAGCGTCGTCTCCTCCTGGCTGCTCGACCTGACCGCCGACGCACTGGCGAAGGACGAAAACCTCGACGCGTTCTCGGGCGAGGTCGAGGACTCGGGCGAGGGGCGCTGGACGATCGAGGCGGCGATCGAGGAAGCCGTGCCGGCCGAGGTGCTGTCCGCGTCGCTGTTCACCCGCTTCCGCTCGCGGCAGGATCATACGTTCGCCGAGAAGATCCTGTCGGCGATGCGCTTCGGCTTCGGCGGGCACGTGGAGCCGGCAAAGAAATGACCATGACGGTCGTGATGGGCGTCTCGGGTTGCGGCAAGACCACCATCGCGGCCGGAATAGCCCGCGCGACCGGCTGGGAACTGCTGGAGGGCGACGCATTCCACCCGACGGCCAATATCGCGAAGATGAAGGCCGGCGTCCCGCTGACGGACGAGGACCGTTGGCCCTGGCTGCGCGCCATCGCCGCCAGGGCCGGGGAATTGCGCGTGCAGGGGCGGTCCTGTGTCGTCGCCTGTTCGGCGCTGAAAAAATCCTATCGCGACGTTCTGCTGGGTGACCGAGCGGACACGAACCTGGTCTATCTGCGCGGCAGCCACGCGCTGATCGCCGAACGCCTGGCCCGCCGCCGCAACCACTTCATGCCGCCCGGCCTGCTGGAATCCCAGTTCGCGACGCTGGAGGAGCCCGGCCCGGAAGAAGACCCGATCATCGCCGACATCGACGCCACGCCCGAGGCGATCACCGCTTCGGTCATGGCCTCGCTGGGCGGGCGCAAGAAGGACAGCAGGGAGATCCCGCCATGACCGACACGTTCGCCCGGTATCCCAGCCTGCGGGACCGGGTCGTCCTGATCACCGGCGGCGCCAGCGGCATCGGTGCCGAACACGTCACCCAGTTCGCGCGCCAGGGCGCTCGGGTCGCCTTCCTTGACATCGCCGACGCCGCTGGCGAGGCGCTGGTGGAGACCCTGGCTGGCGAAGGCCTGTCCGCGCCGCTGTTCCTGCGCTGCGACCTGACGGACATCATCGCTCTCCGCGCCGCCATCGCCGAGGTGTCCGCCCGGTTGGGCACGATCGCCGTGCTGATCAACAACGCGGCCAACGACCAGCGCCACGGGTGGGAAGAGGTGACGCCCGCCTATTGGGACGAGCGGATGGCGACCAACCTGCGGCATCAATTCTTTGCCATACAGGCCGTTGCGCCCGGCATGCAGGCTGCCGGCGGCGGGTCGATCGTGAATTTCGGCTCGATCTCCTGGCACATGCTGCAGGGCGGCATGCCGGCCTATACGACCGCCAAGGCTGCGGTGGAGGGGCTGACCAAGGGCATGGCGCGCGACCTGGGCCCGTCCGGCATCCGGGTCAATTGCATCATCCCCGGCTGGATCATGACCCGCCGGCAGATCGAGCTGTGGCTGACCCCGGACGCGGAAGCCAACCTGCTGCGCAATCAATGCCTGAAGAGGAAGCTGGTCCCGGCCGACGTGTCGCGCATGGCGCTGTGGCTGGCGGCGGACGACAGCGCGATGTGCACCGGCCAGCTTTGGGTGGTCGACGCCGGCCGGATGTAGGCCGCGTCCGAGTCACCCGTTCGGCGGCTGGACCGGATGCCGGGGACCGACCCGAATCCCCGGCTGGCGGTCGAAGTCGCCGATGAACGTCGCGATGCCGGAACGCGATGCCCGCCGGCGGCGGCCGGCCGGGTTCCCGCGTGACCCGTCAGGCGTGGCTGCGCCGACAATGCGTTGACGCGCGGCGCGTCGTCCGGGCATTGTCCGGTGGCGTGCGCCTGTAGCTCAATTGGTTAGAGCTGGCGGCTCATAACCGCTCGGTTGCAGGTTCGAGTCCTGCCGGGCGCACCAGGCTTCAGGATGGAGCCCCGCGCGCCGCTAAGTAAAAACCCCCCTTAGCGTCCCATGACGCCCGATGCTACATAGGCGTCCGGTCCCCCGACAGGCTCGACCAGCCGGGGCCTTCCAAGGGACGAGATAAAGGGAAACAGGTCCATGGCCGATAACGCGCCCTCCGCCGAACACGTCATTCCGGTGAATCCCGCCTTCGCCGCCACCTCACGGGTGACCGCTGAAGGGTATCGCGCCCTGTACGCGAAAGCCGCTTCCGACCCAGATGCCTTTTGGGCCGAGGAAGCCAAGCGCATCGCCTGGACCAAGTTTCCGACCAAGATCAAGAACACGTCCTTCGTCGGCGACGTGCAGATCAAATGGTTCGAGGACGGGGTGCTGAACGCCTCGGTCTCCTGCCTCGATCGGCATTTGGCGACGCATGGCAACGCCACGGCGATCATCTGGGAAGGCGACGACCCGAAGGACAGCCGCCACGTCACTTATGGGGAACTGCACGAGCAGGTCTGCAAGCTGGCCAACGTGCTGCGCGCCAAAGGCGTGAAGAAGGGCGACCGGGTCACGATCTACCTCCCCATGGTCCCCGAGGCCGCCGTGGCGATGCTTGCCTGCGCCCGCGTCGGGGCGATCCATTCGGTGGTGTTCGGCGGGTTCTCCCCCGACAGCCTGGCGAACCGCATCCAGGATTGCGGTTCGGCGATGGTGATCACCGCCGACCAGGGCCGCCGTGGCGGACGCACGGTGGCGCTGAAGGCCAACGTCGACGCAGCGCTGGCCGAGTGCCCGTCGGTCACCGACGTCATCGTCGTCAAGGTCACGGGCGCCCAGGTGCCGATGACCGCGGGCCGCGACCACGACTACGGGGCGCTGATGGCGGCCGCCTCGGCCGACTGCCCGCCGGAGCCGATGAACGCGGAGGACCCGCTGTTCATCCTGTATACCTCCGGCAGCACCGGCAAGCCCAAGGGCGTGCTGCACACGACGGGCGGCTACATGGTCTGGGCCAGCTACACGCACGAGAACGTCTTCGACTACCGGCCGGGCGAGGTCTACTGGTGCACCGCCGATGTCGGCTGGATCACCGGTCACACCTACATTCTGTACGGCCCGCTGGCGAACGGCGCCACCACGCTGATGTTCGAGGGCATCCCCAACTATCCCAGCAGCAGCCGGTTCTGGGAGGTGATCGACAAGCATAAGGTCTCGATCTTCTACACCGCGCCGACCGCGATCCGTTCCCTGATGCGCGAGGGCGAGGGACCGGTGAAGAAGACGTCGCGCCAGTCCCTGCGCCTGCTGGGCAGCGTGGGCGAGCCGATCAACCCCGAGGCCTGGCTGTGGTACTACAACGTCGTCGGCGACCGGCGCTGCCCGATCGTCGATACGTGGTGGCAGACCGAGACCGGGGGAATCCTGATCAGCCCGTTGCCTGGCGCCACGGACCTGAAGCCCGGCTCCGCGACCCTGCCGCTGCCCGGCGTGCAGCCGCTGCTGGTCGACGGCGACGGCAAGGAACTGGCCGGCGCGACCGAGGGCAACCTCTGCCTGCGCGATTCCTGGCCGGGCCAGATGCGTACCGTCTTCGGCGACCATGTGCGCTTCGTGCAGACGTATTTCTCGACCTTCAAAGGCCTCTATTTCACCGGCGACGGTGCGCGCCGGGATGAGGATGGGTATTACTGGATCACCGGCCGCGTCGACGACGTGATCAACGTCTCGGGCCACCGCATGGGCACCGCCGAGATCGAAAGCGCCCTGGTCGCACATCCGAAAGTGTCCGAGGCGGCGGTGGTCGGCTACCCGCACGACCTGAAAGGGCAAGGCATCTACGCCTATGTGACGTTGAACGCCGACGAGGAACCCAGCGAGCCGTTGCGCAAGGAACTGGTGGCCTGGGTGCGGAAGGAGATCGGACCCATCGCGACGCCCGACGTGATCCAATGGGCGCCGGGCCTGCCGAAGACACGCAGCGGCAAGATCATGCGGCGCATCCTGCGCAAGATCGCGGCGAACGAGGTCGACAGCCTGGGCGACACCTCGACCCTGGCCGACCCGCAGGTGGTGACCGACCTCGTCGACAACCGGACGGGCTGACCAACTGATCAGAGAGGTCCGCTCGAACGTGCGGTCAGCCAATGTCTTCCCGAAACCAGCGCGACCAGCAGGAGCAGGAACACCCCGATCGCCGTCAGTGCGATGTTGCGCCCGAACCAGGCATGGCTGAACGCTCCCAGCACGACGCCCATGGCGAAGGCGCACCACGACAGCGCGTGAACGCCGGCCTGAAGGGGCTGGCCGCGCCCCAATAGGGCCTTCGCAAGCGCGGCGCCGACCCCGAACAGGGTCCCGGTGATGAAGCTCTTTCCCGTATCAGCCCCGACGACGACTTGGTGGATCGCGTTTTGCAGCCCCATCGCGACGACCACCGGCAAGACGGCAGCGCGCCCAATGCCCGCCAGGGAAAGAGCCAGCGCCACAATGACACTGAAAATCTCGCAACTCAGCGTTGCCAGTATCTTCGTTCGGGGGAAAAGCTCGACAATGAGCGCCCCAAGGAAAGAACCCATCACGAAAAGCGCGATGACCGAGCCGCCCCATGTCACCACGGACATGTCGCCGGCGGCGAGCGCCATCCCGAACTGTGTCGAGTTGCCGCTCATGAACGACACGTAGAGATGCCCAAGCTGAACATAGCCGATCGCATCGACGTAACCCGCGGTCATCGTCAAGGCGAGGCCCAGGAGTAATTCCGACTCCCAGGCGGGCTTCCCCGGTGCGGCGAGGGCGGGTGCGGTCTCGTTCAGTCGCTGGCCTGCCAAGTTGCTCCACCGCCGTTGCGCGCCGGACCGTGGCCGCGCCGGACGCGGCGCCCTGTGATGACGCGACAATCGGCCGGATCCGGCCGGCGTCTCGGCCGGTTGTCGCGTGGGTCTATCTGAACGTATAGACGTCCAGCGCGTTGTCCCGCAGCAACATGCGTTTTTCCTGTTCGGTCATCTGGAACTTGAAGGCCAGGTACGGATCGTCGAAGTCCCAATGCGGATAGTCGCTTGAATAGACCATGCGGTCCCAGCCGATCCATTCGAAGACCTGCCGCAGGTCGTCGGGATGTTCGGGTTCCTCCACCGGCTGCGTGGCGAACCAGAGATTGGTCTTGAAGTATTCGGACGGTTTGCGCTTCAGGTGCGGCAGTTCGTCCCGCATCTTGGCCCAATGGGCATCGAGCCGCCACGCAAGCGACGGCGCCCAGGCGAAGCCGCCTTCGATCAGCACGATCCTCAGGTTGGGGAAGGCGTCGAAAACACCTTCCAGCACAAGGCTGGCGGCCTGGTTCTGCATCGAATGGACGAGGACATGGTGATCCTCGATATAGAACTGGGGCCAGCCGCTGGCGGAGGGCGCGCTGCTCTGCGTTCCCCCGATATGCAACCCGATGGACAGGTTATTGGCCTGGGCGGCCGCGAAGATCGGCCAGTAGCGGCGGCGGCCGACAGGTTCGGATGTCTTGGACCCAAGCTGTATCTGGGCGAAGCGCCAATCTCCGGCGCGTTTTTCGATCTCTTTCACCGACGCGTCCGCATCGTCCTGCGGCACCAGGATGGACGCGCGCAGCCGCGGCTCCTGGTCGACGAAGTCATAGGCCTGCCAATCGTTCATCGCCGAACAGAGAGCGGCCGCTTCGTCGAGGTTGCGGGACGTGTTGCCGCCCAGCAGCGGCTCCAGCACTCCGTATGCGATGTTATAAGGATCGAGAAGCTGCGACCGGATGAAATCAACGTCCGAACCGGGCGGGCCGCCGTTGGGCGGCCAGGAATCGCGCCGCGACGTGTTGGGCGAGAACCGGGGATACGTCCCGCGGTCGGCGTACGGCCCGCAATTGAACTTGCCGTACTGGAACACATGCTGCCGCCAGCGTTCCGGCAAGTACTGATTGAGCGCGCCGGCCTTGGGATAAGGATGAACGTCGCAATCGATGATGCCGAGCCGGGCATCGGCATCCGCGGGACGTGTCAGGGCGTCGACCGGTGCGTTCATTGCACAGTCTCCTTCAGGCGGGGATAGGTAGCCAGCGGATTGTCGAGACGGACCTTTCGCTGCAGGGCCTCCGACAGCCCGGGCGGCGTGATCGCGTCACCCTCGAACTGCCAATGCGGATAGTCGGACGCGAACAGCAGCATGTGGTCGGCATCGATCTGCTGGACGATGCGTTCGACGGCATCGCGGTCGGGCGCGTCGAACGGCTGGATGGTCAGACGGAAATTGTCCCGCACGATATCAGCCGGGGAGCGGCTGACCCATGGCACTTCCGCCCGCACGCCGCGCCAGGTCTTGATGGCGCGCCAGATGAAGCCGGGCAGCCAGGTGACGCCGGACTCGATCAGCACGAATTTCAGGTCGGGCCACCTGTTGAAGATGCCGTTCGAAATCAAACTCAGGACCTGGTCCTCGAACGTTTGGGAATGGGCGACATAATCGTGCAGGTAATGTGACGGCCACCCGGTCGACGTCGGTGCGTAACGATACATGCTGCCGGCGTGGATCCCGATCGGCAGGCCGTGCCGCGCCGCTGTCTCATAGATCGGCCAGTAATAGGAGCGACCGAGCATCATTTCACATGCAACGGGAAGGAGGACCTGGACGAAGCGGTGGTCGGATGCGCAACGTTCGATTTCCTCCGCCGCCAGCAGCGGCGCCTGGGCGGGGACGACGATGGAGGCGCGCAGGCGTGGCTCCTTGTCCAGCCATTCTTCCTTGATCCAGTCGTTGACGGCGGAGCAGATGGCCGCGCCCATCGTTTCGCTGACGGCAACCTGGCCGCCGGTCAGCGGATTGCAGATGGCGGTGCCGATGCCGAACGTCTCCAGCGCTTGGGTGCGCATCGCGTCCAGGCTGGCGCCGGGGCGTTGGCCCTTGACCGTCCAGTCCGAGCGGCAGGTGATCGGCGCGTTCAGCGGGTAGGACATCATGTCGAAACCGTCGATGCCGCGGGCCACAAAGGACTCCTGCCAGAACTCGTCCATGTATGGCAGCAACGCCTTGATGTCCGGGACGCCTGGATGGATGTCACAGTCGATGGTGTCGACGGTCATGGCTTTCTCCCGGATTCGACTATGGGAGCAGGGCGGGAAGGGTGTCAAACGCCGGCTTCGGAGGGATGGCCGGTGCGCCCGCCGCCTCTCGCGGGTGGAGATTCGCGCCGCATCCTCGGCCTTGCGGCCGGGTGCCGAATGGCTTTGCGCGACAAATCCGGTGATTCCTGGGATCGGCTGTTTGGCGCCGATATGGCCAGCGACGCCAAACAGCCTTCGTTCATGCCGGATCAGCCGGACACCAGCGGCAGTCCTTCGGCAGCTCTCACTTCATTGATGATCTGCAACACCCGCTGCCGGAACGGCCGGTACTGCACGCCGAATTCCTGTACCAGCCTTGTATTGTCGATCAGATAGTTGCCGGAGATATCCCGTCCTCCGGTTTCGTTCTTGAAGGTGATACGGGCATCCGGCAGGAACTCCTTCACCATCTCCGCCAGGCTGCCGAGGCTGATCGCGGTGCCCCCCGTGTTGTAGACATCGTGCTTGGGCGCATCAGCCAGCACCACGCGAGCGAAGACCTCCGCCACATCGTCGACATGGACAGGACAACGCATCGCGTCCTGGTACGGAAAGCTGATCGCGTTTCCGCGCGCCGGCTGGGTGATGCAGTTCACGTGGTCGACAGAACCACGGACCTTGTCGGGACCCGTCACATTGGCCGGACGCACGGCCGTGATGGACATGCCGAACTTCGCCCGATAATCCTTGGCCTGTTCTTCGTTGAAGATCTTATGCACCGCGTACTGATTGTCGCCATGGCGGAAGTCATCCTCGGTCACCGCTCGGTCGCCGAAAAACTTCTGCTGGCCGTTGACCGCCAGGGAACTCGCGAAAACCACCCGTTTCGCGCCAGCCAGGCGCGCGGCCTCGAAGCAATTGTCCATGCCCAGGATGTTGAGCTTGAAGGCCGTGCGCGGTGCATGCTCGCTGCCCAGGAAGTAAGAGAGGTTCAGGACACGATCCGGTTTCTCACGAAACATGATGTCCACCAGGTCGTCGAACTGCGTGACGTCCCCGCGGACCGCCTTCATGCCCGTCTCGCCGTCGACCCGAGGTGGGTTGATATCCATGCAGATGACGGGCTCGCCTCGCGCCTGAAGCAGGCGCATCACGCGGGAGCCGATGAAACCGGTGCCGCCGATAATGAGAGTGGACATGGACGTTCTCCCTTGGAGTTATTACCAACCCGCGCTGATGGCGACCTTCCCGTCCCCCGTCATGGCCCGCAATCAAGGATCACGATCAACGCCGTTCGGTATGAGAAGCATTCTGCTTTTCAGGAAAAACGCAAATGGCGACAGGAACAGAACGAGTACCAGCCGCGATCCGCGAAGGCGCCGTGCCGGCGCCTTCGCGACGATATCCGTCAATTGGGGATGTTTGACTCGACGGATATCTTCCGCGCGACGTCCTGCTTGCTCTTTTCCAGGTTCGCCTGGTGAAGCTCGCGAGCGATATCCGCGTTATGCGGTGCAAGACGCGTGGCCGCGGTGAAATCCTGGATCGCGGCATCGTACTGGCCGCGGCTCATGTAAGCCTTCCCCCGACCGACCAGCGTGCTGACCCGATCCGGCGCCAGACGGAACGCCTGCGAGTAATCCTGGATGGCCTGATCGAACTGGCCGATCTGGTTATATAATTGCGCACGATGCTCATATGCGGCAGCCAGCCGAGGCTCGATCGCGATAGCCCGGCTGTAGTCCTGTAATGCCAGATCGTTTTGATTCTCCCGCATATGGGCGTTGCCGCGCGCATCGAACGCCGTGGCAAAGCGCCGGTTGATCTGCAGCGCCCGGTCGAAATCGGCGATCGCGTCCGAATAGTCCTGCTGGTCGAAATGAATCAGGCCGCGTTGATACAACGCCTCGCTATTCTTGGGCTCGTAGCGAAGGGCGCTGTCGTAGTCCTGCAATGCCAGGTCCTTGTGCCCCTGCGCGAGATAAAGGCGGCCGCGTGCCAGATAGGTCGCGGCGAGGGGCTTTATGCCAATGGCGGCGGTGAAATCCGCAATGGCCGGTTCGGCTTGCCCCGTCATCGCATAAGCG
>NZ_DASZTJ010000043.1:0-31112 GCF_035548235.1 Rhodopila sp. | reverse complement strand
GTAGCTGCCCCACAGCGCCCACTGGCGCTGCCGGTGCAGGCTGTGCTTGCGATGCGCGGCCGCGGCCCGCGCGTTCGATAGGGTCGTTGCACTCATGCCGCGATCTCCTGGGTGCGCTTGGTGACGCCGCGCAGCACGAAGAAGGCCGCGAAGGCGAGGATCGGGAACATGAACAGGCTGTCCGCCGCGCCCAGCGGGATGTCGCCCGACTGGATGCCGATCTGGAAGGCGTAGGTCGCGAAGACATGCGTCATGTCCTGCGGTCCGCCCGAGGTCAGGATGCGGACGATGTCGAAGTCCGCGAAGGTGACGATCAGGCTGAACAGCACCGTGATGGCGATGATGTTGCGCATCATCGGCAGGGTGACGAAGAACAGCTTCTGCATCGCGCCGGCGCCGTCGATCGCCGCCGCTTCATACAACTGGTCGGGCACCGATTTCAGCGCCGCCAGGTACATGATCATGAAGAACGGCGTGCCGTACCAGACATTGACGGTGATGGTGCAGAACCGGGCGATCCAGCCCACGCCCAGCCAGGGCACGTTGGCGATGCCGAACTGGTTCAGCACCCAGTTGAACGCCGAGTAGGACGGGTCGAACATCCACCACCAGGTCAGCGTCGACAGCGCCAGCGGGATGACCCAGGGCACCAGCAGCAATCCGCGCCAGATGCGCTGGTTCTTGCCCGGAATGTTGTGCATCAGGTGCGCCAGCACGAAGCCGATCAGCGCCTTCAGCACCACCGCCGTGATGGCGAACAGGCAGGACTGGAAGATGACGAGCTGGAACGTGTGGCGCTTCAGCAGGAACTCGAAATTGCCGAGACCGACGAAGGCCGTCATCTTCTTGTTCAGCATCGACAGGTAGATCGCGTAGAACGCCGGGTAGATGACAAAGCCGGCGACCAGCAGGATCAGCGGCAGGCACAGCAGGAATCCGATGGTCGAGCGCCGCTGGGCGAACCGGCGCATGGTGCTGCGTCCTGTCGGACCGGCCGGTTTCATGAGATCGATCGGTATGCTTGCGCCGTCCGCCATCCGCTAACCTCCCTAAATCGTTTGTTATGGTTTCACCAGACGAAGGGACCGGACCCGGACGGGTCCGGTCCGGCCGCATCAGCGGGTGAAGCCCTCCAGTTCGTCGTTGGCCCAAGAGATCACCTGGTCGATCGACTGGCCGGATTTCAGCTTGGCCAGCATCGTCGGCATGGTGCCTCGGTTGTAGATCTGCACCGCGATGTCCGGCGGGGCCGGCAGCGCGGCGATATGCGGCGTCGCCTTGTGGAACGGCCGCAACGGATAGTTGTAGACCGTGCCCTTCGGCGGCTCGACCTCTTCCCAGATCTTGAAGTCGAGCATCGAATCGAACGGCGGCACGTCGTAGCCGGCCACCTCGTTGCAGCGGGCTTGGACGTTGTCGCGCTGCATCAGGTAGACGATCAGCTCCTTTGCGGCCGGCTTGTTCTTGCTGAAGTTCCACAGGCCCCAGAAATAGGGCAGGTACGGTTCGAACCGGCCGGCCGGGCCGATCGGCGCGGGGAAGGACCAGGAATCGGCCGCGACCTGCGGCGCGTCCCGCTTGGCGACCGCCCAGGCCGAGGGCGGGTTCCAGATCAGCGCGCTCTGCCCCGAGATCAGCGCTCGGTTGTTCGAGGCGTCGTCGTAGCTGACCGCGTCGTCAGGCAGGACCTTGACCATCTTCTGGCCGAATTCCAGCACCTGCTTCACCTTGTCGGACTTGACGGTGATGTTGCCGTCCTTGTCGACCAGTTCCGCGCCGAAGGCGGCGAACAGCGTGCCGATGCAGTCGACCGAATCGGACGTCGTGCCCAGGCCGATGCCGAAGGGCTTGCCGATCTTCTTGCACGCCTCGGCGGCGGCCTGGTGCGCGTCCCAGGTCCATTTGTCGGACAGCGCCGTGTGTTCGGCCTTGGCCGGATACATCGCCTGAACGTCGATCCCGCCGGGGTCCTTCAGAAGGGATATACGGCCGCATGGACCTTTGTATTGCGTGCCGGAACTGGTCGGCACCGCCATCCAGTGCCCCTTGATCTTGGCCAAGTATTCGCAGACGTGATTCACTGAACCGTACTTGCCGGTCAGCTCCTTCATCACGTCGTCCATCGGCTCCAGGTTGTCGACGTTGTTGTGGATTTCCCAGGTCGGGAAGGCGAACACGTCGTGCCCGGTCTTGGCCTGCGCCTCGGCGGCGATGGTCAGCAGGTTCTTGTTGCCGTTGGAGGTGATGAAGTCGGCCTGCACCTCCACCTGGTTCTTCTGGCCCCAGGCCTCGACCTGCTTTTGCATCACGGCGTTGCCGGTCGGAACCCAATGGTCCCAGAAGCCGATCGAGAGCTTGCCGGCGGCGCGCCCGGTGCGGATATGCACCAGGGGCAGCAGCGCGGACGCGACCCCCAGCTTCAGCGCCTTACGCCGGGTAGGGCGGCCTGCCTTTACAGTCGTCATCATCCTGGACGTCACGTCTGGTCCTTCCTATCGGCCCGTGTGCGGGAGATTGAAACGATTGGCGCGGCGCACAAACGCACGTCGCGGCGACAGGACACGGACAGGTTTTGCCCGCCATGCGCTTGCCGCCGAAACGATTGATTGTGCGATGCCGCACCCATGAACATATCTCTCCCAAACGGTTCGGAATGACCGATTATTGTTATGGTTAGCCTGACCCTGCCGTGCGCCCGGTGCCGCTTTTGTGTATGCGCCATCCAGGCAGAACGCTCGACAAGCTAACCTTTGCGGCGGCGTCACGCAACGCGCTTCTGTGGTCTGACGCGATTTTAAGACCAACCGTTCACGAAGTCCGGAAACCGGCCGGCAACCGCGGTTGCCGGCCGGGACCGTTCAGCGGGTGAAGCCGCTCAGCTCGTCTTCGGCCCAGTCCTGCACCTGCTTGATCGACTGGCCGGATTTCAGCTTCGCGAGCATGGTCGGCAGCGTGCCGCGATTATAGGCCTGAACCGCGATTTCCGGCGGGGCAGGGGCCATGGCGATCCAGTTTTCCTGATGGTGCGACGGCCGGATCGGGTAGTGATAGACCGTGCCCTTCGGCGGTTCGACTTCGTCCCAGATCTTGAAGTCCGTCATGCTGGCGAAGGGCGGCACGTCATAGCCGACGGTTGCGTTGCAGCGTTCCTCGACATTTTCGCGTTGCGACAGGAACTCGATCAGCTCCTTGGCGGCGGTCTTGTTGGGGCTGAAGTTCCAGATGCCCCAGGAGAACGCCCCAAGCGGCAGGTAGCGGCCCTTGGGTCCCTTGGGCGCGGGGAAGGTCCAGCTATCCGCGGCCACCTGCGGGGCGTCGCGCTTGGCCACCGCCCAGGCCGAGGGCGGGTTCCAGATCAACGCCGACTTGCCGGAGATCAATGCCCGGTTGTTCGACGCATCGTCGAAGCTGACTGCGTCGTCCGGCAAGTATTTCACCAGTTGTTGTGCGTATTCCAACGCCTGCCGCACCGGGTCGGAGCGGACGTCCACGCCCCCTTCCTCGGTGATGACATGGGCGCCGAACGCGGCGAACAGGCTGCCGGCGGTGTCGACGGAATCGGGTGTCGTGCCCAGCCCGATGCCGAAGGTCATATTGGCCTTCTTGCAGGCCTCCGCGGCCTTCAGCATCGCGTCGTAGGTCCATTTGTCGGCTTCGGCCGTCGCCGGCGCGGACGCCGGATACATCTTCACGATGTCCAGGCCCGCCACCTCCTTCAGGACCGAGATGCGCCCGCACGGCCCCTTGTTCTGGTTGCCGGAGCTGCAAGGGACCGCGACCCAGCTCTTTTTCTTCGTGAACAGGTATTCGGCAGCCTTGGTGACCGGTCCGTATTTCGCCGTCAGACGCTTCATCACGTCGTCGACGGGTTCCAACTGGTCGGCGTGATTCTGCGTTTCCCAGCCAGGGAATTGCTGAATGTCATGACCGGTCTTGGCCTGCGCTTCCGCCGCCTGGGTCATGATGTTCTTGGAGCCGTTGGACGTGATGAAATCCGGCTGCACTTCCACCTGGTTCTTGGCACCCCAGGCGGCGCATTGCTTCTTCATCACCTCGTTGCCCGCCGGCACCCAATGGTCCCAGAAGCCCACGGACAGCTTGCCGGCGGCGCGGCCGGTGCGGATATGGACAAGCGGCAGCACCGCCGATCCTGCCGCGATCGTCAACGCGCGCCGGCGGGATACACCTCGCGGTTTGCCATCAGATAATATGGACACGCAACCTCCTGTATTCGTTGTCGGCGCCTTGTTTCGGAGCCATTCTTTCCGGTCACCGAAACGGGCCGTTTCGGTAGGCTACGTCAGGACATGCTGTCCGACAACAATCATCCGCCGAAAAGCGAATACAGCACGAACGCCAGGATCACCGCTGCATACACGATCGCAAGACCATAACGGACCGCCCGGCCCCGGCCGCGCAGAAGGCTGGAGCCGACAAAGGCGGCAACGGCCAGCATCGCGACGAAGGAGGCCGTTCGCATGGTCTCCTGACCGACCGGGGAGGTCAGCACGCAGTCAGGTCTCGGGGTATCGCCAGGGCTTGGCAGGCTGCGCCGCGGTTTCGTCGATCGTCCATTGCGGCAGCGACAAGTCCGGCGCGACGTCGCTGAACACCATCCGGACGCGGGTGCCGATGCCAACGCGTGCAACCATTTCGGGTGGCGCCAGCGTGCCGTCCGCCGTGGTCAGGTTGGCGATCACGCGCAGCGCCTCGTGCTCCGACGGTTGGCCTTTCTGGGTGTCCAGATCGACCAGCAGCACCAGGTAGGGCGTGTGGCTCTTGAAGGCAGGCTGGATGGCGTGATGCACTTCCTCATAGGAATGCACCTCGCCTTTGCCTTCCACCGGGGTCCAGGTCGCCTTCGGGCTGGCGCACCACGGACAGGCGGTGGTCGGCGGGTAGCGCAGCAGCTTGCAGTCGTCACATCGTTGTAGGTGAAACGAATGCGTCGCGCAGTGCTTGAAGTAATCGAGGTTCTCGTGATCCAGCTCGTCGAGCGAGAGGGTCATGCCGAGATAGGTGCCGGATACGGACATTGTTCTGACTCCCGCCTCAACCGCGCCGCATGACCATGGCCGAGGTCGTCATCGGATTCGCCCAGCCCAGGTTGGCGGTGAGCTCGATGTCCTTGACCTGCCGGCAGCCGCCCTCGCGGTAGTCGTATGTGTGTTGCCGTTTCCCGTCCGGGCCGATCGGGCAGGAATCGTCGGCGTCATGGCGAAGCTGGCGCACGTTTTCGATCACCATGTTCATCCCGTGCGTGTAGCCTTCACAAAGGTGCCCGCCGGAGGTGTTGTTCGGACGCCTGCCGCCCAGCCGTGTGATACCGGATGAAACGTATTCGCCGCCTTCGCCCTTCTTGCAGAAACCGTAGTCTTCCAGCAGCAGCATCGCAGTGAAGGTGAACGCGTCGTAGGCGCCGGTGGCATCGACGTCCTCGGGCCCCACGCCGGCGTTCGGCCACAGGATGTCCTTGGCATAGTATCCGCCGACACGATCGATCGGACCGCACTGGTAGTGCATGTCCATGCGAGGCTTGGAGCATCGCCCGGCGATCCCCCGGATCAGCGCCGGCGTTTGGCGCATGTCTTGGGCGCGGTCGGCGCGGGTGATGATGATCGCGGTGGCGTTGTCGGTCTCCACGCAGCAGTCCAGCAGGTGCAGCGGCTTGCAGATCATCCGGCTGCCCAGTACGTCATCCACCGTGTAGCGCTTCTTGTAATACGCCTTCGGATTGTTCGAGGCATGTTCGGAATGCACGACCTTCACCATCGCCACCTGCTCGGGCTTCGTGCCGTATGTGTACATGTGGCGCATGAAGGTCGGCGCGAACATCTGCCCTGCGCTCTGCCAGCCATAGGCGCGACTGTGCAGCATGTCGCCCGTCACCGGCGCGGCGGCACGGGCGCCCGTGCCGCCGATGCGCACCTGGGAGAAGCCGTTCATCGCCCGGAACACCGCCACGCACTTGCACATGCCGGCTTCCATCGCGCCGATCGCCAGCCCGATCAGCGCCTCGGTCGACGATCCGCCGCCATAGCAATCCATGTAGAAGTTCAACCGGGCGCCGATGTCGCCGGCCATGAAGGTGGCGGGGGTGCTGTCGTTGTTGGAGTAGGACAGCATGCCGTCGATCTCCGACGGCTTGATCCCCGCATCCGCGCACGCATTCCGCAATGCCCAGGTCCCCAGCGCTCGGGTCGTCTTGTCCGACCCGCGGGTGAAGGTCGTCTCCCCCACGCCGACGATGGCGTATTTGTCGCGCAGGTATTTCGGCGTGCTGACATCCGTGTCCGCCGGTACCGGCATGGCGTTCCTCCCAGGCTTTGGTTCGGGGTGCAGGCTGGTCCGAGCCCGAGCGGTCGTCAACCGGCGGGGGTGCCGGCGTGGCAGTCAGCCCCACTCGCCATGGCCCGCTCCACCGGTCCATGACGAGGAGCGGGACGGAGGGCCATGAACATCGGCGCCGCGTCCGTTAGTACATTTTTATGACGGACCGGATATTCGTGCCGGAAACAGGTCAAACCGTCTGGCGCAAGAGGCTTTCGCGGTGCAGCATGAAATTATGACGCGCTACGATTTCATCGTAATCGGAAGCGGCCCGGCCGGGCGGAGGGCCGCCATCCAGGCCGCCAAGCTGGGCCGCGACGTCCTGGTGGTGGAAAAGGGCCGCCGGGTGGGCGGGGTGTCGGTCCATACCGGCACGATCCCGTCGAAGACCCTGCGGGAGACGGTGCTGAACCTGACCGGCTGGCGGGAACGCGGCTTCTACGGCAGCGCCTATCGCGTCAAGAAGGACATCGACGCCAAGGACCTGATGGCCCGCCTGCACATGACCCTGGATCACGAGGTCGATGTGCTCGAACATCAGTTCGCCCGCAACAAGGTCCAGACCATGAACGGGATGGGCCGGTTCATCGATCCGCACACGATCGAGATCACCATGGGCAACGGCGATCTCCGCCACGTGGAGGGCGAGAAGGTCCTGATCGCCGTCGGCACGCGTCCCTATCGTCCGGCCGACGTGCCGTTCAACGGCCGGACCGTGCTCGACAGCGATGAGATCGTGGAAATCCCCCAACTGCCGCGCAGCCTGTGCGTGGTTGGCGGCGGTGTCATCGGGGTCGAATACGCGACCATCTTCAGTGCGCTCGACGTCAGCGTCGCCCTGGTGGAATCGCGCGCCAGCTTCCTGGAGTTCATCGATCATGAGTTGATCGAGGACTTTACCCACCAGCTACGCGACCGCGGGATGGCGATCCGGTTCGGCTCCAAGGTCGACCGGATCGAATTCGAGAACGACAGGCCGGTGACGATCCTTGCCAATGGGCGGCGGGTGCGGTCTGACATGCTGCTGTATGCGGCCGGACGGGTGGGGGCGACGGACTCCCTGAACCTGGATGCCTGCGGACTGACGCCGGACGAGCGCGGGCGGCTGAAGGTCGATCCGGGAACATTCCAGACCGACGTGCCGCATATCTACTGCGCGGGCGACGCGATCGGCTTCCCAAGCCTGGCCTCGACCTCCATGGAACAGGGGCGCATCGCCGCGTGCCACGCCTTCAACATCCCGATGCCACCGGCGCCCGATTACTTCCCTTACGGCATCTACTCCGTGCCGGAAATCTCCACCGTCGGCATGAGCGAGGAGGAGGTGCGCAAGCGCGGCATCCCCTATGAATGCGGCGTGGCCCGGTTCCGGGAGACGTCGCGCGGCCACATCATGGGGCTGAACACCGGCATGATGAAGATGATCTTCTCCCTGAAGACCAAGCGGCTGCTCGGCGTGCACATCGTGGGGGAGGGCGCCACGGAACTGGTCCATATCGGCCAGGCGGTGCTGAACCTGCACGGCACGCTGGATTACTTCATCGAGAACACGTTCAACTATCCCACCCTGGCCGAGGCGTACAAGATCGCCGCCCTGGACGCGTGGAACCGGATGGGGATCGCCTGACCGGCACGTCCGGCCGCGACGTGGCGGACTAAACCGCCGCCGCGACCGGTTCGGCCGGTTGCCACTCCGCCAGGACCCGCCGGCACAGCGCCTCCCATGCGGGGGTCCGCGGCGCCCAGTCGTGCCCTGTCGAGAAATCCATCGACGCCATGATCAGGCCGGGCGCCACGGTCTCGACCTCCCCGGCCGGGTGATCCGCGTCGGCGAGGCACACGCAAACCAGCCGCATGCCGGGGAATTGCGCCATTGCGCCGCTCAGCGCCTCGATCTCCGCCGGCTCCCACCGTCGGCTGGCCAGTTTGTGGACGAAGATCTTGGCGGGATGTTCCAAGTCTCGCAGCAGCTTGGCGGCCAAGTAGCGCATCCGCTTGCAGGCGGTCCGCATCATCTGGTCCCGGTCCATCTGGGCCACCGGGATGAAGCTGTGCATCTCGTAGCCATAGCGTCCGTCCTGGATTTCCCAGAGCAGGACGGAGCTTTCATCGCTCTGGGCAAGATCGGTCGTGGCTTCGTCGCCGATGCCGGCGAAACGCTCCTGCAGGCAGGCGATCAATGTCTTTGGCGGCACCGTCGCCCATCGGAACAGGCCCAGCGGTTCAGCGCCCCAGGCGCGCTGCACCCCGCCGAATTCGCATCCGCCGGCGAATCCGGTCCCGCCGAGGCTTTCGAAGGCGAACGCCAGTTCCGTCATCCGAGCGTCCGCGACGGATATCCGCGCCGGTTCGTCGGCCGGATCGGCGTCCAAGGCCTGGTCGCGCAGGCGCAGCAACGCCTGCTGCAGGCGGTAACCGGGATAGGCATTGTCGGGGAACTGCCGGCTCATCGCGGTCCAATGCGTCACCGCGCCCTGCCAGTCGCCCCGCGCTTCCACGCGATCGCCGGTCCGCAACCACAGGTCCGGCTCCTGTGGCAGGCGCTCCATGGCTTCGGCCAGCAGCGTGTCGGCGGCGGCCGAGGAGCCGGCGTCGCGCAGGATGCTCTCGACCCGCAGATAGGGGGTGGCGGTCGGTGGCATCAGTTGACGCAACGTCGCCAGCCGCGCCATCGCGGTCGCAAGACGGCCGCTAAGCTGTGACAGGCGGGCCTGGTTGATCAGCCGGTATGGGGCGGTCTGCCGACTGTCCGTCACCGGTTCTACCCAGGAAGCCTGGAGCACGGTGGCCAACCTGGCCGGATCGGCGTCTCGCAGCGCGACGAGGATCCGGTCCAGGTCGATCGCCAGAAGCTCCTCCGGCGCCGTTTCCCCCAGGGCCATCAGCCGTTCGGTCACGGCGGGCCAATCGCCGCGCTGGGCGGCAACCGAGACAGCCCTCGCCAACAGGCCGGGATGGCGCAGGTGCGGGACCGCCATCGCCTGGGTCAGGACGGCGTCGGCCTCGTCGTGGCGGGACCGGGAGTCCAGCGCCTCGGCGAGCCGAAGCGCAATCCACCAGGCGCCGGTCGGATAGGCCAGAGCGGCGCGCCAATGCTCGATCGCGATGTCCGGGTTGCCGGCACGCGCTTCCAGCAGCGCCCAGGAGACCGGAATGCCGGGCTCCTGGGGAAACCGGGCGGATGCCTCGTTGAGTAGCTGGCGCCCCTCGTCAAATCGACCAAGCTGGGCCAGCGCCGCCGCGCCATCGGTGTAGCCGTGAAAGACGTCCGGAAACGCCAGGCGCGTGAGCCGGTACCAGTCGGTGGCCAGGGCAGGATCGCCTTGCTGCACGGCCAGTTGCCCCATGGCGTGCAGCGTGTCCCACCGGACGGGCGGCACTTTGAAGGCATGTTGCGGGGGTGGAGTCGTCGGGGGCGTTTCCGCCCGCGCCGGTTCGGCTCCGGCCGGCATGGCCGCGGCGGCAGCGTCACGGTTGGGTTCCTCGGCCGGCTCGCGAGAGGGCGGTTCGCCAGAGGGCGGTTCGCTGGGGGACGACTCGCCAAGGGATTGTGCGTCCCCGGACCGCGCACCCTCGGACGGACCGCCCGGGATGCCGGCGTCGTTTGGGGCCGGGACCGCCTTGGCCATCGGCCCTGCGGCGGGCTCCTCCGCGATACGACGCTCCTCGTCCGCGTACCGGGTGCGCGGCGGTTCCAGCAGCGCGGAAGCCGGCATGCTCAGCCGGCGGACCGGCACCAGCTCCTGGTAAAGATCGTTCGTCGTCGGCGCGATCGGATTGGCATCCGAACCGGTCCGATCCATCAGGCGGTCGATGCCCGCAGCCGGGCTGGGGGTATCTGTGGCCGGCGGTGGCTCAACGGGTTGAGGCGTTGTCCGATTGAGAAGGGTGAACCACCGCCTCATGCTTGCTCACCGTCCCTGCGCATTCCCGTCTCCGCCGATCGTTGCCGCGGCCTGGCACGACCCAGAGTTGCCGCTGCCCGGCCCCTACCTATCGCGGATCGCAGTGCAGCGGAACGACGGATTGTCCGGCGATGCTCACGGTGGCGTGCGTGCGGCGGCTTCGGCCGAAGCCTCAGCCGAAGCCATAGTCCCGCTTGGCCGCCGCCGCCGACAGGTAGCCCAGCCGGATATCGCGCTCGATCGCCGCGGGGTCGCGCTCCGCCGGCGAGCCCATGCCGCCGCCGCCCGGCATCTCGACCACCAGCCGCTCGCCCGGCGGGACCACTTGCAGGCCCTTCGGCTTCAGCTCGACGCCCGATGCCAGCGACACCGCGCCCGTCTGGCCCGGCATGCCGCCATTGCGGCCCCGGGCAGGGAACTTCACCCGCTCGAACCCCGCGAACAGGCCGAAGGCCGCGTCCTCACGCGAGGAGACCTCCATCACCTGGCCCAGGCCGCCGCGGAACTTGCCCGCGCCGCCGGAATCCTGGCGCAGCTCCTTGCGCCAGATGACCAGCGGCGTGATCGCCTCGGTCGCCTCGACCGGCACGTTGCGCACGCCGGACGGAAAGGGCGTGGCCGACAGCCCGTCCTGGGCCGGCCTGGCGCCGGCGCCGCCGGAATGGAAGGACATGACCATGAACTGCGTGCCGGCCTTCTCGCCCAGGCCGGTCAGGCCATGGCCGGCGATCATCTTCAGCGACCAGAGGTTCGACGTCCCCTCGGCCGGCACGCGGCCGGGGATCGCCTGTTCCAGCGCGCCATACACCACGTCGGGCATCATGTGGCCGGTGGAGGAACGGGCGTAGACCGCGGCGGGATAGGTGGCGCTGACGATGGTGCCGGGCGGGGCCGTCACTTTCACTGCGTCCAGCGTGCCGGCGTTGTTCGGCACCGTCGGCGCGACGACGCAATTGACCCCGAAGGTCGTATAGGCTTCCGTATAGCACAGCGGACAATTGATCGCATAGGACGACATGCCGGAGGTGCCGGTGTAGTCGACATGGATCGTGTCTTCGCCGATCGTTACCGCCGCAACCAGGTCGATCGGCGATTCATAGCCGTCGATCCGCATGCTGTTGGTCCAGGTGCCTTTCGGCAGCTTGGCGATCGCCTCGGCCATCGCGCGGCGGCTGCGGGAAATGATCTCCTCGCCCAGCGTCTCGATCTCTTGAAGGCCGAACTCGCGCATCATCGCCACCAGCCGGCGGCTGCCGATGTCGTTGCACGCGATCAGTGCATACACGTCCCCGATCACCTGCACCGGCTCGCGCACGTTCGCGCGGATCATCGCCAGCAGGTCCTCGTTCATCTCCCCGGCGCGCGCCAGGCGCAGCAGCGGGATGAACAGGCCCTCGTGCCAGATCTGCCGCCCCTCCGGCGTCTGGCCGACGCCGCCCATGTCGACCAGGTGGGACGTGCAGGCGAACAGCGCGACGATCCTGCCGTCCATGAAGGTGGGGGACACGACCACGAGGTCATACAGATGCCCGGTGCCCTTCCAGGGATCGTTGGTGATGTAGACGTCACCCTCCTTCATCTCGGCGACCGGGAACACGTCCAGGAAATGCCCGACGGATGCGGCCATCGTGTTGATGTGCCCCGGCGTGCCGGTCACCGCCTGTGCCAGCATCCGGCCCTTGAGGTCGAACACGCCGGCCGAGATGTCCCCGGCCTCCCGCGCCGAGGTGGAGAATGCGGTGCGTACCAGCGTCTGCCCCTGCTCCTCGACGACCGAGAGCAGGCGGTTCCACATGATCTGCACCTCGATTTCCGAGATGTTGCGGCGCGTGCTCATCGGACGCCTCCCTCGATGATGATCTCGCCGCCGAGCGCGATGCGGGCGGTGAAGCCGGACGGGACGATCGTGGTGGTGCCGGCTTCGGTGATCGCGGCGGGGCCTTTCAGCGTCGCGCCCTGGCCAAGCGTCCGCCGGTCATAGACGGGGGCATCGACCGTCTCGCCGCTGGCGGATTCGACCAGGCGGCGCAGGCCTGTCGGGCTGGCCGGTTCGGACATCGGCGGCGGCGGGTCGGCCTCGGGCAGGGCGTAGGGCTGGGATAGCGCCAGCGTCCAGGTCACGGCCTCGATCTCCAGCCTGGGGATGACGCGGCCGAACAACTGGGCATAGGTGGCCTCGAACGCGGCGCGCAGCGCGGCGGGATCCAGCGCGCCGTCGATCGTCACCGCGATCTCATGCCCTTGGCCGCGATAGCGCATGAAGGCGACGCGGCGTTCGGCGAGCGGGCCTTCGGGATAGCCCAGCCGCACCACGGTCTCGGCTTCCGCCCGCATGTCGGCGAACAGCGCGTCGACCGCGCCCTGGTCGAGCCCGTCCAGCCGCATCAGCGCGGTCCGGACCACTTCATAGGCGATCGGCGCGTCCAGGAAGCCATGCGCCGACCCGACGCCGGCATCGACCGGGATGACCACGCGGCCGATGCCCAGCTTCTGCGCCAGGCGGGCCGCATGCAGCGGCGCGGCGCCGCCGAAGGCGATCAGCGTGCGTTCGGCGGTGTCCTTGCCGTTCTCCACCGCGTGCACGCGCGCGGCGCTGGCCATGGTCTCGTCGACGATCTCGGCGATGCCGCGTGCGGCTTCCTCGACATCCATGCCCAGCGCGCCGCCGACATCGCCGATGACGGCCTGTTCGGCGAGTTCCGGCCACAGGTTGAGCTTGCCGCCGGCGAACCCGGCCGGGTCGATGCGGCCCAGCACGACGTCCGCGTCGGTGACGGTGGGGGCGCTGCCGCTGCGGCCATAGCAGGCCGGGCCGGGATCCGATCCGGCACTGTCGGGCCCGACCGCGATGCGGCGCAGCGCGTCCACGCGCGCGATGGATCCGCCGCCGGCGCCGATCTCCACCATGTCGATCACCGGGATGCGCACCGGAATCCCGCTGCCCTTGGCGAAACGATAGGCCCGCGCGACCTCGAAATGCCGCGACTGCTGCGGCGTGAAATCGTCGATCAGCGTGATCTTCGCGGTCGTGCCGCCCATGTCGAAACTCAGCGCTCGGCTGTAGCCGCCCTGGGCGGCGATGCGACGGGCCAGGATCACGCCGCCGGCCGGCCCGCTTTCCACCAGCCGGACCGGGAAGCGCTGGGCGGTCTCGATCGTGCAGATGCCGCCCGAGGACATCATCAGCAGCAGCGGGCAGGTCACACCGATCGCCGCGAACCCCGAACGCATCCGCCCCAGGTAGCTGGCCATCAGCGGCAGCACATAGGCGTTGGCGACGGTGGTGGAGGTCCGTTCGTATTCGCGGATTTCGCGGCAAACCTCGGACGACAGCGTGATCGCGAGTTCCGGCATCGCCGCGGCCAGCAGGTCGCGCGCGCGTTCCTCATGCGCCGGGTTGACGTAGGAATGCAGGAAGCTGATCGCCACCGCCTCGATCCGCCGCGCCTTCAGCGTGTCGACGAGCACCATCAAGGCGGCTTCGTCCAACGCCAGCAGCACCGACCCGTCGGCGGCCATCCGTTCCGGCACCTCCAGCCGCAGGTCGCGGTCGGTCAGCGGCGTGGGCCGCTCCATGTACAGATCGTATTGTTCGAAACGATGTTCGTAGGCGATCTCGAGCGAATCCCGGAACCCCCGGGTGGTGATCAGCGCGGTGCGGGCGCCCTTGCGCTCGATCAGCGCATTGGTGGCCAGCGTGGTGCCGTGCACGACGAGGTCGAGATCGGCGCCGGTGATGCCGGCTTCCGCCAGGATGGCGCGCGTGCCGTCGATGACGGCGGCGTCGGGCGCGTCATGCGTGGTCAGCAGCTTGGCGGAGACGGTCCGGTCGGGGAGGGAGAGGACGAGGTCGGTGAACGTGCCGCCGATGTCGACGGCGAGGCGGGTCCGAGCGGTCATGCGGCGAAGCGGGCCTTGGCTGTTTGGGGCAGCGTAATGCGGCTCGGAGGAGGGGGAAAGGTGGTTCTTCGGACGCCTCTCCCGTCCTCGGCGCATATCGCGCTGATCCGCGGTTGGGTGCTAGGGTACGCGCCCAAACCCATAAGCCCGAGACGTCCGCATGACCTCATATCCCGATTTGATCCAGGCCGCCCTGCCGGAGGATGCCGGCGCCGCGGCGCTTGCCGGTCGCGTCTGGCGGCCCGACGCCGGCGGCCCCGCCGTCGTAGCCGTCCGCGACGACCAGGTGATCGACATTTCGGCGCGCTTCCCCACCATGCGGGACCTGTGCGAGGCGTCCGATCCCGCCGATGCCCTGCGCGCTGCCGATGGACAGGCGCTGGGGCCGCTGGCGGCGCTGCTGGCCAACACGGCGCGCGAGACCCGCGACCGTTCCCGTCCCTGGCTGCTCGCGCCGATCGACCTGCAGGCGATCAAGGCCGCCGGCGTCACCTTCGCCATTTCCATGCTGGAACGGGTGATCGAGGAACGCGCGCGCGGCGACGCCGCCTCGGCCGCCACGATCCGCGCCGAGGTCACCCGCCTGGTCGGCGACGACCTGGGCAAGCTGAAGCCGGGATCGGCGGAGGCAATGCATCTGAAGCAGGTGCTGATGAGCCAGAACGCCTGGAGCCAGTACCTGGAGGTCGGGATCGGCCCCGACGCCGAGATCTTCACCAAGGCGCAGCCGATGGCCGCCGTCGGGACCGGGATGGATGGCGGCATCCATCCGAATTCATCCTGGAACAATCCGGAGCCGGAAGTGGTGCTGGCGGTCGCTTCCACCGGCCGCATCGTCGCGGCGACGCTTGGCAACGACATCAACCTGCGCGACGTCGAGGGGCGGTCGGCACTGCTGCTGGGCAAGGCCAAGGACAACAATGCGTCCTGCGCGATCGGACCGCTGCTGCGCTTCCTCGACGATCGTTTCACTCTGGACGATATTCGTTCCACAACCGTGACGCTGCGGGTGGATGGGTCGGACGGGTTCGTGCTGGAAGGCTCGTCGTCGATCGCCAGGATCAGCCGCGACCCGGCGGACCTTGTGGCCCAGATGGTCAATGCCCATCACCGTTACCCCGACGGCGCGGTGCTGTTCCTGGGCACGATGTTCGCGCCGATCCAGGACCGCGACGCGCCCGGCCAGGGCTTCACCCACAAGACCGGCGACATCGTCAGCATCGCAGCCCCCCGGCTCGGCTGCCTCGTCAACCGGATGATGCCGACGGACCGCTGCGAACCCTGGCTGTTCGGCGTCAGCGCGCTGATGCGCAACCTGGCCGCGCGCGGGTTGCTGCGGGGGTGAGGGTCAGCGTCCCGCCAAGCGTCCGGCTCTACACCGTCCCCGACCGGTGTGCGTCAACCAAGGCGCCCAGCGTCGGAAAGCGGTAATCGTAACGAACCGGCTCCGAAATCGGTGCGGTCGCACCACTGCCACCTGCGGCGCCGCGCCGATCGATCCAGGCCGAGGCCAGATCCATCGCATTGGCAGGCACGTGGTCGTGGAACAGGCTCTGCGCGACGTGCAGAAGCCGCTCCTTCGGGGTCCCCTGTTCGGCGACCCGCTCGATCAGATAAGCGAAATTGCGTCGGTCCGGCTTGTAGGAACCGATATCCTGCGCCGTGTAGACGGCGTCGAATGCGACGCCCAGCCGCTCGTTCGACGCAGCGAAACTCCGACGATCGACGTTGGAGAGGATGATCAGCCGGTAATGCTGCTTCAGGTACCGCAGCGCGTCCGCCGTGTCGGGAAACGCCGGCCAATCGCTGACCGAGGCGCCGAACCGCGCGTCCTCGGCCGCGTCGCGCGCCACGCCCCAGGCCGCGGCAAGCTGGCCATGCACTTCGGCCAGCAGCGCGTCGTACAGCATGTCGGGCGTCGCGGCCTGCTGTGCCGATTCATGCCGGGCGAAGGTCTCCAGCACCGCGTCGCGGGACAGGGACACGCCGGCGCGCTCCAGCAAGGGGCCGAGCGCGTTATAGAGACCGGACTCCCAGTCGATCAGGGTGCCGTAGCAGTCGAAACTCAGCACGTCATGATCGCGCAGTGCCATGATGGGATCATCCGGGAGGTTGTGTGGTGGCGGGAGATGTGACCGGCCCGGCGCGCCGGGTCAAGCCACCCGCGGCAGTGGCGCCCAATCGCCGCGATCGGCGGCTTCCCGCAGCCAGGCCCGCACGTCCCGTGGCGCGCCGAACGCCTCGTCCACCCGATACCCGCTGCCCCCCAGCGCTCGGGCCGCGCGCATGCCGTCCTCGTCGGTGACGTCGTCGCCGATGAAGACCGGCAAGCGCCCGGCGAACGGCGCGTGCTTCAGCAACGCCTGGACCGCGCCGCCCTTGTCGGCGCCGACGGGCCGGACCTCCCACAATTTGTGCGCGGGCATGATGTGGAAGCCGGTGTCGTCTGCCAGCAGGTCCGTCAGGGCCTTGAGGAACGCGGTCTCGGCTTCCGGTGCCTGGCGGTAGTGCAGCGCGAACCCGCGCGCCTTGCGTTCCAGGATCGCGCCGGGATAGGCGGCGGCCAGCCGCTCCGCCTCGGCCAGCCAGGCGGCGGGAGGGGTGGGAAGGTTCGGCCGCTCGATCGCCATGTCGGGCATGAAGCGGAACGCGCCGCCGTGTTCGCCCGCGACGGCGCCGGGAGCAGGCCCCAGGAACCGGTCAACGGTCTCGATCGGCCGGCCGGTGACGATGGCCAGCGCGCCGCCCAATTGATCCCGCAAGGCCGCCAGCGTATCGGGCAGGACAGGGTCGATCTCCACGCCTTCGGGCGTCGGCGCGAGGTCGATCAGCGTCCCGTCCATGTCCAGCAACAGCGCGGTCTGGCCAAAGGGGGGCAGGGGATCGAGGTTCATGTGCAGCCCGTCACGCGCAGGTCGTAGGTCGGGGACTCCATCATCGAAACCGAGGGTTCGTCCTTGAGCAGCCAGCCGCTGAAACCTTCGGCGTCGGGATGGTTGTCGGTCACGTCGACATAGGCCGCGGCGTCGGCGGCTTGGTCCGGTGGCCGGACGACGCAGGATTTTACGGTGATCTTCAGCGACCCGAAGGTCGTGGTCTGCCCGACTTTGACCGACAGCGTGGAGGCTTGGGCGTTGACCTTGTCCAAGGCCTGCAGCTTGGCCACGCCGGCCGGCAGCCAGATGTTCGGTGGCGGGGGTGGGGGGGCGAATCCCGTGCTGGCCTCGGCGGAACTGCCGGGCGCCCCCGGTGCGGCGCCGGATGGCGTTCCGGCCGGCGCGGGCTGGGGGGTGGCAACCTGCGCCGGCGCGCCTGACGAAGGCGGCGAAGAGGACCCGGTGGCGGGCGTCTGTCCAGGCTGTCCGCCGGCAGCCTGGCCGTTGGGGACCTGTCCGCCGGCAGCCTGGCCGTTGGAGGCCTGTCCCGGCACTGCCTGGCCGGCCGGTGCCGCCGCGCCGGCGGTGGGCGTGCCGCTCGAGGGCGGACCATTCGGGGATGGACCGCTTGGAGAGGGACTCGCCGTCTGCTGCGATCCGGACGTGGGCGGCGCCAAGGGTTCCTGGACGATCTGGCCTTGGCTGCCGGAATCGCCCGTCCCGGTGCCCGAGTCCGGATAGGGATAGGACGGCGTCGCCGACCCGTTGGCGTTTATGTCGCCTGGTGTCCGTTCATAACGCGGGGACTGGAGCGGCGGTACGCCGGACCCACCTTGGTTTGCGCCGTAGTTCGGCGGGACGGATTGCACCGGCCCGTAAGCCGGGGGCGGCCCCGCGGACTGACCCGCCCCATAGCCCTGGTTCGGCGGCGCGGATCGCGTCGGACCATAGGGGGTCGGTGCGGGTGGCGTGCCGGAGCCGGGAAGCTGTCCACCGCCGGCGCCCAGGAACGAACCGCTATAACCCTGCGTCTCGACCGGGCCATAGGGAGACGCCGTGGCGTTGGTCTGCCCCTGGGCCTGCGCTTGGCCGGACTGTCCGCCCTGGTCCAGGCCGTAGCCATCGTAGCGAGGCGACTGAATGGGGGGCACCTGGGACGTGCCATAGGTTTGTCCGCGGTTGGCTGTGTCCGTCGGCTGGCGGTAGCCTGGCGGCGGACGCAGGACGTGCTGGCTGGCCAACGGATCGTCCTGGATCGGCGGCGCCTGCGCCGAACCGAGCCGCGGCAGCACCCCAAGGCCGACCGCCAGCAAGGAGGCGGCGGCGAAGCGCCGGCTCAACGGACCGCTCGCTTCGGCGATTCGAGGCCGGCGACGACGTCCAGCAGGACTTGCCGTATGGCCTGTTCCTCGACGCCCATCAGGATCGCGTCCTCGAACGCATCGCGCAGCACCTGCGCGACCTCGCTGTAGTTCTCAGTCAGCATCTTCAGTTTTTCACGGCAACCCACGGCGTTTCCATCCAGGCCAGGCCAGTGCGTCGGCGGTGGCGGGATCATGGCTGCTCTCTGCTATTTCGACGGGGAAGTGCCGCTGCCCGACTGGCCCTTCGATCCGTTCAGGTTGGTGATGCTGAAGATGAACTTGCCCAGCAACTGTTCGAGGCTGATCGACGATTGGGTGATGGTGATCGTCTGGTCCGGCTTCAGGTTGGTTTCGTCGCCGCCGGGCGAGAGGTTGATGTATTTCCCGCCCAGCAGGCTTTCGCTCTCGATTTCCGCCGAACTGTCCTTGGGCAGTTGGATGTCGTCGCGTACTGTCATCGCGACGATCGCGGCGAATGATTTCGGGTCGATACGCTCGCCTGTGACCGACCCCACCTTGACGCCGGCAATGCTGACATCGGCGCCGATGGCCAGGCCGTCGATGTGATCGAACCGGGCATAGAGCGTGTAGCCTGTGCCCGTGGTGCGGCCCGAATGCGCGATCGCGTAACCCAGGAAGCCGATCGCCACGATCAGCACGAACGCGCCCGTCAGGACCTCGGCAATCCCGTGCCGGCCCATTCCAGTACTAGCCTGGCGTCCAGGCTTCGTAATCGCCCGTGGCGCGGGCGCGGTGTCCGCCCTGGTAGTCATGCCCGGGCGGACGATAGCTCAGCGGCGTGCCGGTAGCGTTCGGCACATGCGGCTTCTGCCAGGCCTTGCGGCCGGTTTGCGGCAATGGCGCATCGGTCGTGTAGTGCAGCCAGGCGTGCCATTCCGGCGGCACCACGCTGGCTTCCGGCGCGCCGGCATAGACCACCCACCGCCGAGCCCGCAGGGAACCGGGGCGCGGCTGCTTTTCCTCGTAATACAGGTTGCCCATCGCGTCCGAACCGGTCTGGCGGCCCTTCAGCTTGGTGAATAACCAAGTGCCGATACTCATGGCGCGACATATACGCAGGCCCCGCTGTTTGGTCCACCCATCATGCCAACAATGCGGACGTGCCGTTGCGGCACAATGGCCTGCTTGCGGGAACCGGTGACAATTTGGAGTTATCCCCAAGATTTTGGGTCTTGAGAGCGATTTTAGCACCAAATACCCTGTCGCAGCCCTTTGTTCCCGCTTAGTCTCGGACCCCATGAAAGCCGAACGAACTGCCTCTCAGCGCGTGTCGCCGCATCGGACCTGGCATGGCGTACGCACGCGCCGGACGGAAGCCGCTTCCGATCCCGACGCAGCACCGCGAAGCGTGACGCTGCCCGCCAGTTGGGACGATTCGGCGGCCGCCGCGCTGGCCGCGCTGGGACCGGGCAAGGGGCCGGTGACGCTGGCCACCGCGGCGCATGCCTGGATCGCCCCGATCGCCGCTGCGGCGCAGCAGGCGGGCTTGGACCTGCCGCTCGCGGACCGGCTGCATCGCCTGCTGCTGCTGCGCCGCGCGGCGCCGACCGAGCCGGTCTGGCACGGGGAGGCCCCGGACGGGCCGGGCTTCGTGCTCAACCTGCCGGCCTTCCTCGACAGCGACGGCCAATTCGACGCCGCCGATTTCGCCGAAGCGATCGAGACCGCGGTCACGGCGCTGAGCCTCGCCGCGCCGCGGGTACGCGATATCGATGTCGGGATGGCGGACCTCGCAGGCCTGCTGGCGGCGCTGGGGATCGACTATGCGTCCGAAGCGGCGCGGGAGACGGCGGCGTGCCTGGCGGCGATCCTGCGCGGCCGGGCGGATGCCGCCTCGGCGCGGATCGGGCGGCTGGGACCGCCTCTGGGCGGGCCGATGCGCCCGGCGGATTTCACCTGGCCGACGCCGCCGGCCCGATGCCCGATTCGCGGCTTGCCGGAAGCCGCCCGAGCGGCGCGGCAAGCGGCGGCGGCGGTCGAGGGGCTGCGGCATCGGGCGACGACGGCGATCACGCGGCCGGGCTTGGCCGAGGCGCTGCTGGGTGTGGAAACCGGCGGCATCGCCCCCGCCTTTTCCGCTGTCAGCGAGACCGGTGGCCTGACCCGTGCCGCGCGGGCCTGGCTCGCCGTCAGCGGCGTCACCGCCGAGGAAGCGCTGGCCGCCGCGCTTTCGGGCGGCAGCCCGATACCGCTCTACGGCGTGTCGGCGCATGCGGCGATGCATGACGCGGTCGCCCCGTTCGTGCACGCGATGCCGCCGCGTCCGGTGCCGCTGGTCGTCCCCGCGACCCCGCCGCGCCGGCGCGACCTGCCCGGACGGCGCAGCGGCTACACGCAGAAAGCCTCGGTCGGAGGGCACAAGTTGTTCCTGCGCACGGGCGAGTACGACGACGGCACCTTGGGGGAAGTCTTCATCGCACTGCAAAAGGAAGGCGCGGCGTTCCGCGGCCTGATGGACAACTTCGCCCACGCCGTCAGCCTGGGCCTGCAACACGGCGTGCCGCTGGAGCGCTTCGTCGAGGCCTTCACCTTCACCCGCTTCGGTCCCGCCGGCGCGGTCGAGGGCGATCCGGCGGTGCATTCGGCCACGTCGCTGATCGATTATGCCTTCCGTCACCTGGCGGCGAACTACCTCGGCCGCCACGACCTTCCTGAAGCCGAGATCGAAGACTCCGACACCGTCGGCCACGGCGCTCGGGAGCAATCGCCGCTGCTGCCGTTGGACTTGCCGTCGGAAGCCTCCCCCCGGGCGCGGCGGCGCAACCTGCGCGTGGTGTCGCGGTAGCGGGCAGTCAGGCAGTCGCCGGGTTGGCGATCGGCTGGAAGCTGATGCGCAAGGTGTTGCCGGTTGCGTGCGCCAGCTTGAGCAGGGTGCGGGTGGAGGGCAGGACGCGGCCGCTTTCCCAACGGGCGATCACTTCCTGCTTGGTGCCCATGCGCTCCGCCAACTGTTCCTGGGTCAGCCCGGCGTCAGCTCGGGCGCGGATCAGCGCTTCGGCAAGGGCGAATTCTTCGTCGAGCGCTTCGTATTCGGCCCGGTAGGCCGGATCGGCCTGCCACCGGGCGTGCAGATCGCGAAGGCGGGTCATGGTATCAGTCCTTTCGCCCGTCGCAGGGCCAGCTTCAGTTCGCGGTTCGGAGTCTTCTGCGCTTTCTTCACGAAGACCCTGACGATCACGACGCGCCGCCCTTCCGCCGCCACGTACAACGCCCGGGAAATACCATCCCGACCCGTCATCCGCATTTCCCAGATCGGGCCTTGCAGATGCTTGACATGCGGTTCATGCACCCGCTCCAGGCCGAAATCCTCGATGAGGAAGGATATCCGGCTGAGGCGCGCCCGCATGTCGGTAGGAAGGGCGGCAATCTCGGCATCGACCGTGGCGTCCAGTGTTTCGACGGTCCACATCGTCGTTGGCCCTTCTATAGCTAAAAGGTTATAAGACGGCAAGCGGAAAATGTCCGTCCGCGCCAGGCTACGCGGCGATCGTTGCCAATCGATTAACCCCGCTCATCTGCTGCACTGCGATATCCGGCGTGACTCACGCGGCGCCGAACGCCATGATGCGGGCACCACACGGGAGAGACAGGATGGCCGGACAGATCGAGGCGCGTTTGGCGGAACTGGGCATTGCGCTGCCCCTGCCGATGCAGCCGATCGCCAATTACGTTCCGTATGTCGTCACCGGGAACCTGGTCTATGTCTCCGGCCAGGTGCCTGCGGTGGACGGCAAGATCGCGGTGACCGGCAAGGTGTCCTGGAGCGTCTCCCTTGACCAGGGCAAGGAAGCTGCACGGCTGTGCTTCATCAACGTGCTGGTGCACCTGAAGGCGGCCTGCGGCGGCAACCTGGATCGCGTGCGCCGGGTGGTCCGGCTGGGCGGTTTCATCGCCGCGCCGTCGGAGTTCACCCAGCATGCGCTGGTGATGAACGGTGCCTCCGACCTCGCGGTCGCGGTGTTCGGGGAGGCCGGGCGACACGCCCGCACCACGATCGGCGTCCCATCCCTGCCGGCCGACGCCGCAGTCGAGGTCGAGGGCCTGTTCGAAGTCATATAAGGACGTCACCAAAGGGAGCATGCATGCCAGACGGATCGGCCTCGCTGACGCTCACGCTCCACGACCGGATCGCGGATATCGACGCCGCCGACTGGAACGCCTGCGCCGGAAGCGGCAATCCGTTCGTCAGCCATGCCTTCCTGAGCGCGCTGGAAGACAGCGGGTCGGCCAGCAGCCGCACCGGTTGGTTGCCGCAGCACGCGGTCCTGCGCGCCGAGGACGACCGGGTCGTTGCCGTCGCGCCGATGTATGCGAAGTCGCACAGTTACGGCGAGTATGTCTTCGACCATGGCTGGGCCAATGCGCTGGAGCGGGTCGGCCAGCGCTATTACCCCAAGCTGCAGGTCGCGGTGCCGTTCAGCCCTGTGCCGGGCCCGCGCCTGCTGCGCCGCCCGGGCGCCGGCATCCCTGTCGCAGCGCTCGGCAGCGCGTTCCGCCAGGCCTGCGAATCGCTCGATACCTCATCCGTCCACATCACCTTCTGCCAGCCGGACGAATGGGAAGAACTGGGTGAGGCCGGGTGGCTTCAGCGCGTGGGCATGCAGTTTCATTGGGAAAATGACGGCTACGGCAACTTCGACGATTTCCTGGGCGCGCTGTCGTCGCGCAAGCGAAAGGTCCTGCGCCGGGAACGGCGCGACGCCAACGCGGCGGGGCTGACGTTTCACGCGTTGTCGGGCGCCGACATCACCGAACGCCACTGGGACGCGTTCTACGGCTTCTATCAGTCGACCGTGGACCGCAAGTGGGGGTCGGCCTACCTGACGCGCAAATTCTTCTCGCTGCTGGGCGAGCGTCTCGGCGACAAGGTCGTGCTGATGTATGCCGAGAACGCGGGGAGGCCGGTGGCGGGTGCGCTGAACCTCGCCGGGGATGAGGCGCTGTACGGGCGCAACTGGGGATGCCGCGGTGACTGGCCGTTCCTGCATTTCGAGCTTTGCTATTATCGCGCGATCGACTGGGCGATCGAGCACGGGCTGAAGCGCGTGGAAGCCGGCGCGCAGGGCCGTCACAAGATCCAGCGCGGCTACATGCCGCGCCACACGTATTCGGCGCACTGGATCACCCATCCGGGGCTGCATCGGGCGGTGGCGAATTTCCTGGTCGAGGAGCGTGCCGGGATCGAGGCGGAGATGGCTGCGCTGGCGGACGATTCGCCGTTCCGCAAAGGCGACGACTGACCGCCGGACCCGTTACCGGGTCGTATCGTCCATTCTCCGGTATGCCGAACAGGCGTCGCGCGCAGGCCGGATTTCGTCGTGATGACGGCAAAGCCCGTCCGAACCGGCGACGGAAGCATACGCGGAGCCGATGATCGTCAGGTTCGGAATCGCCGCCTCGATCGCCGCCCGGTCCTTGATGAAATATGCGCAGGTCCCGCAGCGCTCGTCTGCCGACCGATTCATGCCGCGGTCCTCAACGGGCGATCCCGATCCAATAACCCTGAAAGACCACCGCCGACAGCAGGAAGCCCAGCACGAGATTCACGACAACCCCGCTGGCGAAAGCGACGAACGCGTCGGCGCCGACCGGCAGCATGCTGCGCAGGCGGATCGATGCGCCGATGCTGACGAAGCTGAACGTGAACATCAGGTTGCGCAGTCCGTCCAGCGGATCCGTCAGGCGCGGCCGGACGACGGCGTTGAACGCGGCGAGGTTCGCCGTGTCGTCCGTCCAGGCCACCACGATGGAGGCGGCGACGAAGCCAAGGATGAATTTGGGAAAGCGCCGCCAGGCCTGTGACAGGTCCGTCGCGTAACCCTCGGTCTTTTCCCAGCGCAGCACGGCCTGGAACGACAGGACGGCGGCCCATAGCCCGATCCATGTGTCACGGCCGATCACCTTGACGAGGGTATAGGCCCAAACCGTCTGGTCCGGCGTTCCGGCAAGTGTCCCCGAGCGCAGCAGGCCGTTATAGACCTGGACGGCGGCGAACCCCGGCGCATCGGCGAACTCCGAGGCGCCGATCCAGGCCCCGGCCGGTCCCGCGGGCAGATACCAGGCGCGCGCCAGCAGCGGCAGCAGCACGATCATGACCAGCGACCAGGCGACCGTCGTGATCGTTGCGATCGACACATGCTCCCGCTTGGCCCGCACCGCGCCGGCGACGGCGATGACGGCCGACACGCCGCAGACAGAGCCGCCCGCCGCGAGCAGCGCCGCCAAACGCCGGTCGACTTCCAGGAACCGCGCAACGCCGAAGATCGTCAGGAACGTCACGATCGAAACGACCGAGGCCTGGATGATGGCGACCGGACCGGCCAGGCGCATCAGCGGCAAAGGCAAGGTGGCGCCCAGCAGCACGATGCCTGTCTTGATATAAAGCTCCGCCCGCAAGCTTTCCTTGATCCAGACCGGCAGGCGGATCGCGTTCCCCAGGACCATGCCCAGCAGGAGCGCGATGAGCAACGGTTCCAGCGCGATCCGCTGCACCGGCGGCCAGGCACCGATCGCCAGCGTCAGGATCGCAAGCAGCATCAGCACGACGAAGCCCGCCGCGAACCGCAGGGGCCTGAGGCCGAGGGCGACCGCGGAAGCGGTGAACAGGATCAGCAGCGTGGCGGCAAGGGTGCCGTAGCGCGGCAGATCACCGCCGACCTGCGCCAGGAGGTCCGCATAGCCGCTCCAAGGCCGCGGCACCACCGCGAGCACGTCCAGGCTGAGGCCGCAACGAAAAGCGATGGCGCCCGCGACGACCAGCAGTAACCCGACGGCGACCGCGCACCAGTCTTCCGTCGTCAGCGTGTTCGGTTCGGATTCCATGCGACGGGGGGCGATCACGCTCATGAACATCCACGGTGATATATCATGACGGTCATGTAGCGGATCATTTTCAAATTGGGAAGTTCATCTTCTTTAAGACAAATGCAGATGCATTCGAGCTATTTTTTAGATAATCTTAAGAGTGACACAGCGCACAACCTATGGGACAGTCAAGTGAAACACCCGCCGATCAGGGTGGTAATTCAATACCGTGATTCACGCGTGGAGAGTGACATGAAATTCGGCGCCTCGATGTTCTTCACCGATTATTCAATCTCGCCGGCGCAACTGGCGACCGAAATGGAAGCGCGCGGCTTCGATACGCTCTGGGCCCCTGAACATTCCCACATCCCCCTCAGCCGCAAGACCCCATTCCCGCTCGGTCCCGAATTGCCGAAGCGCTATTACGACGTGATGGACCCGTTCGTGACGCTGGCCGTCGCGGCATCGGTGACGAAGCGGCTGAGGATCGGCACCGGCGTCTGTCTCGTGGCACAGCGTGATCCGATCCAGCTTGCGAAATCCGTCGCATCGATCGACCAGGTGTCCGGCGGCCGTTTTGTGTTCGGGATCGGAAACGGCTGGAATCAGGACGAGATGGAGAACCACGGCACCATCTTCGCCTCCCGGCACAAGCTGGCGCGGGAGCGGATCGAGGCCATGAAGGCAATCTGGACGCAGGACGCCGCTGAATATCACGGGGAGTTCGTCAATTTCGATCCGATTGCAACCTGGCCGAAACCCGTCCAGAAACCGCATCCACCCATCTTCGTCGGCGGGGCATTCCCCTATTCGGCCCGCCGCGCGATCCGCTATGCCGATGGCTGGCTGCCGCAGGTCACCGGCGCCGACAAGGCGCCGCTGAGCGAGGTCATCCCCCGGTTCCGCCAGATGGCGTCCGAAGCCGGCCGCGATCCGGCTGCGATGCCCATCATCATTGGTGCCCAGCCGCCGGATGCGGCGCTGATCGAATCCTATGCGAAGCTGGGCGTCGAGATGGTCTATCCGAGCCTGCCGTCCGAACCGGCGGACAAGATCCTGCCGATGCTCGATCTGTGGGCAGACCTGATGCGCCGGTTCTGACCGGGATCAGGTGTAGGCTGCCTCGATCATCCGGCGGATGGCTTCGGTCTCGGGCGATTCCTTGGATGCCTCGTCCGGTTGGGGCGGGGCGGAGGATACGCTTCGCACCTCGGGCACCTCGGCCGGTCCTTTCAGGGGTCGGTCGGGCGTGCGACGCGATGGCCTGATCGGACGGTTCCTGCGGCGCGTCATGGCATGACCCTTGCGCCCGTTCGCCCGGCCGCGCAAGGCTATGCCCGAACATGCGCCGTTTTTTGGAGACACGATGGACCAGGCCCTGCACGATAAACTGACGTCCTGGCGACGACATCTGCACGCCAACCCCGACCTGACCCTGCAGGAGGCGGACACCAGCGCCTTCGTGCAATCCAAGCTGCGGGAGTTGGGGGTTCCATTCACCGCCAATGTCGGCGGCCATGGCGTGGTGGCGACCTTGACCCGGGGCGAATCAAACCGGGCGGTCGGGTTGCGCGCGGACATGGACGCGTTGCCGATCCAGGAAACATCGGGCCTGCCGCACGCTTCGCGCAAGCCCGGCGTGATGCATGCCTGCGGGCATGACGGGCACACGGTCTCGCTGCTGGGGGCCGCGGCGCTGCTGGCAGCCGATCCGAACTGGTCGGGCACGGTGCAGTTCGTGTTCCAGCCGGCGGAAGAAGGCGGCGGCGGCGCGCGCAGCATGATCGCCGACGGCCTGTTCGAACGGTTTCCGATGGAACGAATCTTCGGCTACCACAACTGGCCGGGGCTGGAGGCGGGTGCGATCGCGGTGCACGACGGGCCGGTGATGGCCGCCGGCAACCGGCTCTATTTCACCGTCACGGGCCATTCGGGTCACGCGGCGCTGCCGCATCTGACCCGCGATCCGATGGTCGCCGCCGGCCACCTGCTGCTGGCGCTGCAATCGGTGGTGTCGCGCAGCGTCGATCCGCTGCAGGCCGCGGTCATTACGATCGGCATGATCCAGGCCGGGTCGGCCGCCAACCAGATCCCCGACAAGGCGGTGATGCGTGGCACCATGCGCTGCCTGTCGGAGGACGTCCGCGCCACCATGCACGAAACCATCCGCCGCGTCGCCGACGGCGTCGCCCGCACCTTCGGCGTGTCAATCGAAGTCGAGATCCCGGCTGGCCTGCCCGTGACCGGCAACTGGCCGACCGAGCGCGACCTGGCGGTGGAGGCGGTCAATGCCGCGGGACTGAAGCTGCGCCGCGACCTTCCGCCGGCGATGACGGGGGAGGATTTCGCCTGGTTCCTGGGCGAACGGCCAGGCGCGTTCGTCTGGATCGGCAACGGTCCGTCGGAGGGCGGGCGCGACCTGCACAACGCGAACTACGACTACAACGACGCGATCCTGCCAGCCGCCTCGGGCTATTTGGCGTCGGTGGCGAAGCAGGCGCTCGGCGTGGCCTGAGGGCGTAAACGACTACGGCGTAGACCGACGGGCTAGCCGGCGACGCTGGCGTCGATCCGGGCGACGAGGTCGGGGGGAAGGGGCCCCGCCTCGGCGGCAGCGATGCAGCCGGTCAACTCCGCCCGGTTCTTCACCCCCAGCACCAGCGTGTCGATATCGAGGCCCAGCGCGTAGCGATGCGCCACGATCGCCGGGTCCGCACCAATCTCGGCGCAGATCGCGCGGAAGCCGGCGGCTTTCCGGTAGTCCAGCACCTCGGGATGGTCGGGCGGCAGGTCGCGGTCGATCGCCGCGGTCAACGCGCCGGCCTGTACCGCGCGGATACCCATGATCCCGACCCCGTTGGTCCGAGCGGCGGCCATCACCGCGCGCGGCTTGGCCGGATCGGCGTAGAATTTCAACCCGCCCGGGCTGTCCAGCAGGTTGGCGATGCATTGCACGGCGGCCGGCTTCGGCGCCTCGGCCAGCACCTGGATGATGGCGTCGGGATGGCCGATCCCGGTCAGGCCCCAGGCGGCGATCAGGCCTTCTTCCTTCAGCTTCTCCATCGCGTCCCGGACATGCGATCGATACAGCGACAGCGGCGTCAGGCGGCTGACGTCCGGGGCGTTCCACATCGGATGCCCGTCCGGCGCGACGTTCGAATGCAGGAAGAAGATGTCCAGCCGGTCCCGCTGCAGCAGCCGCAAGCTGCTCTCGATCGACTGGCGGAAGACCGACAGCACCTTTCCGGGCGCCGGGTTGCCGAGGTTGCATTTGCTCGTGATGCGGACCCCCGCCGGCACGCGGCCGCCGAACGCCTCCCCCACCACGCGCTCGGCCTTGCCGTCGCCGTAGCGTGGGGCGAGGTCGAGCAGGTTGATCCCCGCCTTCACGGCGTCGTGGACGGTGGCGACACATTCCTCGAACGTGGTCTTGCCCCACAGCATCCCCAGGCCGCCGCCGCCCAGCGTCAGCGTCGAGACCGGAAACAGCGAGCCGAACGGATGCAGTTGCATGACGATTTCCCCTAGTCCCTGACGAGTCTTTCGCAGCTTCACCGGAATCGGTCCAGAGGGACCGGAAATGTCACCGGAACGTGCCGGGAGACGGTCTTTCGCGAGCGGTGAACGGTCGCCACATGGTCGAAGCCTCGGCCAATCGTTCGGGAGCCGAGATTACGTCCAGGAGGTTCCATGACAGTTCGTTCCCTGGCGCTTGCGGGCGCTTTCGTGGTGGCGGCGAGCTTCGGCGCGCATGCCGCGACGGTCAAATACCACGCTACCCTGACGGCGGCATCCGAGGTGCCGCCGACGAAGTCGACGGGCACGGGCGAGGCCACCGCCACGCTGGACACCGCGACCCACGAGTTGACGGTGGACGTGACATTCAGCGGCTTTGCCAGCGACGTGACCGCGGCCCATATCCATGGGCCGGCCCCGGCGGGGAAGAACGCCGGTGTGGTCGTGCCGTTGGGCAACGCGCCGAAAAGCCCGATCCATGTGACGGCCAAGCTGACGGAGGCCCAGCAGAAGGAGTTGGAAAGCGGCATGCTGTACGTGAACGTCCATACGAAGAACGATCCGTCCGGCGCCATCCGCGGACAGTTGACGAAATAGGCGGGAAGGGACGACGGCCGATCGCGGCAGGCAGGCCGTCGTCCACCTCTTTCCCTGGCGGCACCGGACGCCGATATTCATCGCCATGATGAACGATCGCGCCAGCCGCATCCGCTCCGCTCTCACGACGGAATTCGCCCCCGCCGTCCTGGACGTCCAGGACGATAGTGCCCGCCACGCCGGTCATGCCGGCGCTCGACGAGGGGGGCAGACGCACTACAACATCCTGCTGGTCAGCACCGTATTCGAGGGCATGACCCGCGTCGACCGATCCCGAGCGGTGCATGTCGCGCTGGCGGCGGAGTTCGGATCGGCGGAGGAGGGGGGGATGCACGCGCTGTCGCTCATCCTGCGCACCCCGCATGAGCATGATAGCCTGAAATAAGTATTTTCTTCTCCCCGATCCCCCTCTATCCATCATCAGAGGAAAAATCGCTCGGCAGATCGCCGATTGTGGAGAGGAAAATATATGGCGCTCGACAAAGAGCTCGATCGGGTCGATCGGGAGATCCTGCGGCTGCTTTCGGTCGATGCCTCCATGTCGCTGGCCGATATCGCCGAGAAGGTCGGGCTGACCGCCACGCCCTGCTGGAAGCGCATCCGCCGGATGGAGCAGGAGGGCATCATCCGCCGCCGGGTCGCCATCATCGATGCCGACAAGGTCGGACTGCCGGTCTCGGTGTTCGTCGCGATCGAGACCGCCGACCACTCCTCGGAATGGCTGGCGCGCTTCGCCGACGTGATCCGCGACACGCCCGAGATCGTCGATGCCTGGCGCATGAGCGGGGACGTCGACTACCTGCTGCATGTCGTGGTGCCGGACATCGCGTCCTATGACACGTTCTACCGCAAGCTGATCGGGGCGGTGCCGCTGCGCAACGTCAGCAGCCGGTTCAGCATGGAACGGATGAAGGCGGCCGCGCTGCCGATCTGAAGGGCTGCTTTGAAGGATTGCCCAGGGGCGTGCCCTGGGGGGCGCCTCGGGGGGTGCCTCGGGGGGTGCCTCGGGGGGCGCATGCGGAGCCGATCAGTTTTCCACAGGCCGTGAACCGATTGTTAACCCTGGCATGGTTTCCTGCCTCCGGCCTTTAGGAGGTAGCCATGTCGATCAGTCGTCTTATCAACCGAAACGTCGTCGCCGAACGTGGGCGAACCAGCATGCGCCTGGAACCGGAACTCTGGGATGCGCTCAGCGAGATCTGCGAACGCGAAGACCAGGACATCGGTGCGCTCGTCCGCCAGGTCGAAGCCGGCGGACATACCGGCGGGCGCACCAGCGCGATCCGGGTGTTCATCCTGAACTACTTTCGTGTCGCGGCCACGGAACACGGGCATGCCGGCGCCGGCCATGGTCCGATCCTGCGCAGCCGGATGGGCGAATACGTCCGTTCTGCCGCGTGACTTACGATCCGCAAGTGCCAACAGGATGATGGGCTTGCGGCTATTTCGGGCTTTCAGTCGTCGTTGACGGCGTGGCAGCCGGACTTTTTGCTCCTTTGTCCGCCCCATCGGCCCCCGATCCTTGATCGGCCTCCGTTCCTTTATCGGACAACGTCGAAATCGCCTCTTCGACCAGTTTCCGGTCCGGCGATCCCGCCGGCAACTCCGCCGCCAATGCCTGCCAGTGCTGTCGTGCCTCATCCGGCCGGTGATCCTGTGCCGCGATCAGGCCCAGATACCACAACGCCATCGTCTGCTTCGGGTCCTTCGCGTTGATCCGGCGCAGCAGCCCCTCGACCGGTCCCGGCAGCGGCGAGCCCGGCTTGTAGCCGGCCATCAGCGCCTCGACCTCCGCCTCC
>NZ_DASZTJ010000042.1:0-18697 GCF_035548235.1 Rhodopila sp. | reverse complement strand
TCGGGGCGCAGCGTGCAGGATTCCACCAGCAGCGGCATTTCCGTTTCAATCGATTCGACATTATGCACCGACGGCAGGTTCCCGAAATCGATGTTCACGAACGCGCTGGGTCCGTCCGCTCCGGCGAAGCCGCCATTCCCGCCGGCGGGGCTTTCGTAATAGACGTATTGCCGGTTGCGTCGTTCGTTCCATCCGCCAATCGAATTCGGGAAGGAACTGCCGGACAGGTCGCCTGAAACCCTGTCGGGGATGATCTGCGACAGTGCCGCCATCGCCAGGGACACGCCGCGCTTGCGCACCTCGCCGTGCGCGCCGGCCGGCGCGTCGGACCTACAGTTGAAGATCGACGCCTCGGGCGCCATCAGCGTCAACGGCCGGAACGCCCCGTCATTCACGGCGCCGCCGGGATCGAGCGTTGCTTTCACCGCCACGAACACGCCGGCGCCGGCGACGGCCAGGGAGCAGTTCACCACGCCCGGCACCTGCGGGTTCGTGCCGTCGAAATCGGCGATGAGCTGATCCCCGGCGACGGTTAGTTTCAATCGTGCCAGGACCGGGTCCAGGCGACCCTGGTTGTAGAACTCCAGATAGTCCTCGGCGAAATAATCCCCGTCGGGCAGGGACGCGATCCGACCGCGCAGCCGGCGTTCGGTGCGATCGAGGTTCAGGCGGACGCATTCCTTCACGACGTCCCAGCCGTATTTCGCGATCAGCGCGCGGATGCGCCGCTCCGCCACGCGGCAGGCGCCCAAGGAGGCGTTCAGGTCGCCCTCCCGCTCCTCCGGCACGCGCATATTGGCCATCAGCAGCGTCATCGCCGCGCGATTGACTGCTCCGCGCTCGTGGATCTTGATCGGCGGGATGCGCACGCCTTCCTGGAAGATGTTGGTCGACAGGCCGGAGTAGCTGCCGGGCACCATCCCGCCGACATCGACCCAATGGGCGCGCACGGCGGGGAAGATCAGCATCTCCCCATCCGTGCCGAAGACCGGGCATAGCAGCGTCACGTCGTTCATATGCGTGCCGCCGCGATACGGATCGTTCAGCAGGATCGCGTCGCCCGGATGCAGGTCGCCGGCGAAATCCTCCAGCGCGCAGCGCACCCCCCAGGGCAGCGGCAGCACGTGGCCGGGATGGTCCCAGGACTGCGCGACCATTTCACCGCCCGGACCGAACAGGGCGCAGGAGAAATCATCGAACTCATAGATGACCGAGGAATAGGACGCGCGGATGATCGTCGCCCGCATCTCCCGCACGATCGCGATCAGGCTTTCGCACACGACCTCCAGCGTGATCGGGTTGACGATCATAGCGACTTCTCCAGCAGCAGGTCCCCGTGGTCCAGCACGGCCAACGACCATTTCGGCGGCAGCAGGGTGGTGGAGCCGCTTTCGTCGATGATCGCAGGCCCTTCCAGCGTGACGCCGGCGGCCAGCCGCTCCCGCCGGTAGATCGGCGTGTCGTGCGACCGCCCGTCGAACCACACGCCGCGCGCGCCGGCCAACGCCTGTGCCGCGTCGCCGCCGCCCGTCCATGGCGGCAGTTCCGGCTTGTCGACGACGCCCAGCGCCGTGACGCGGTAGTTGACGATCTCCACCGCGCCGCCGCTGCGATGGCCGAAACGGCGGTCATGCACCTCGGCGAAGGCGGCCTCCATGTCGGGGATGGAGGCGATCGTCTCGGGCAGCTCGACCAGCAGTTCCCATGACTGGCCCAGGTAGCGCATGCCGGCGGATCGTTTCAGCACGATACGATCGGGGGCGACGCCTTCGTCCAGCAGGTCCTGGCCGGCTTTCGCCTCGATTTCCTGGAACAGCGCGTCGACGGCCGGGTAGCCGCCATCCGTCAGGATGCCCGTACGGGTGCGCGCATGGTCGCGCCGCAGGTCGGAGATCAGGGAGCCGAACGCGGCGAAATTGCCCGGACCGACCGGGACCAGGATGCGCGCCATCTCCAGCTCGTCCGCGATCGCCGCGGCGTGCATCGGCCCTGCGCCGCCATAGGGCAGCAGCACGAAGTCGCGCGGGTCGTAGCCGTTGGAGATCGAGATCTGCTTGATCGCCGACACCATGTTGGCGACGGCGATGCGGATGATGCCGTCGGCCATCGCGCGCGCATCGAGGCCGACCCTGGCGCCCAGCCGAGCGACGGCTTGTTCGGCGAGCGCCGGGTCCATGTCGATCTTGCCGGCCAGCTTGCCGCCGCCGGCCAGCCGCTTCAGCACCAGGTTGGCGTCCGTCACCGTCGGTTCGGTCCCGCCTCGGCCATAGCAGGCCGGGCCGGGATCGGCGCCGGCGCTCTGCGGCCCCACCTTGAGGATGTCGCCGTCGTCCAGCCAGGCGATGGAGCCGCCGCCGGCGCCGACCGCGTTGATCTCGATCTGCGGCGTGCGGTTGGCATACGCGCCGATGCGCTGTTCGTTCGTGACCGGGATGCGCAGGCCTTCGATCAGGCAGACATCGGTGCTGGTGCCGCCCATGTCGCAGGTGATCAGGTTCGGGATGCCGCGCAGCTTTCCCAGATGCACCGAGGCTGCGACGCCGCCCGCCGGTCCGGACAGCACCGTGCCGACCGGAAGCCGCTTCGCCTGCTCCGCGGTGGCGACGCCGCCGTTGGAGGTCATGATGAACACGTCGCGCCGATAGCCCTTGCCGGCCAGGCCTTCCCGCAGCGCGTCCAGGTAGCGCGCCATGAGCGGGCCGATATAGGCGTTCAGGACGGTGGTGTTGAATCGTTCCACTTCGCGGAACTGCGGCGATACCTCTTCCGAGGCGCAGACGAACCATCCCGGATGAGTGGCCTGCGCCAGGTGCTTCACCGCCTGTTCATGCGCCGGGTTGGCATAGGCGTGCAGGAAGCAGACCGCGAGCGCGACATCCGGGCCGGTCGGCACCCGGGTCAGGACGGCGCGGACCTGGTCCGGGTCCAGGGGCGTGCGGACGCTGCCGTCGAACATAAGCCGTTCCGCCACCTCCAGCGTGCGCAGGCGCGGCACCAGCGGCGGGGTCTTCAGCGTGCGCAGGTCATAGAGGACGGGCCGGTTGGTGCGTCCGATCTCCAGCACGTCGCGGAAGCCTTGGGTGACGAGCATCCAGACCTCGGCACCTTTCTTTTCCAGGATCGCGTTGGTGCCGATGGTCACGCCGTGGCAGAAGCGGGCGACCTGCGCCATGTCGCCGCCCAGCAGGTCGAGCGCGGCCAGCACGCCCTGGGTTGGCGCGCCGGGCGTGGACGGGGCCTTGGCATACGCGAAGGTCCGGGTCCTGTCGTCGTAAGCCACACCATCGGTGAAGGTGCCGCCGACATCGATGCCGATCCACAACATCGGTCTATTGCGCCTTCAGGCGGGTCGGCGCCAACCGGACGGGAAGGCTTGTCGCGGTCAAGAGGGGCGGGCGAGCCATCACGGTCCGGCGTTTCATTCATCCTCCTGCGGCGGCAATCCGGCGGCCGTTACGGTCGCATCGCTTCGGCGCCGCGGCAAGGGGCGGACCGAAGGGGTGGGATACGGCGGTATGGGCGCTTTGCGCGTCCTTAACCGCCCCTGCGATCTCGCCGCAGGCGTCAGCGTGGCCGCGTTCGCGCCGTGCCTCCGACGCCGTTCGGCGGCGATTGGTCGGCCGTCCGTTCAGCGGCGATCGTGGACGGAACATGGGCGCGACCGGGGTCCGTGGCGTCTCGTTCAGCCCGGTGTGCGCCTGCCGCATCGGCCGCGTCGAAGTCATGCGGCGAGCGGATGTTTTTTTGTTTATCACGGAACGATCCGGTGCCCCGCGCATTGTTGGCGCGGTGACCTGCGCGAACCGATCGCGGCCCGAGGAACGGGCCTTGGCGGGTCGAAACCGGCTCAATTCGGGAGACAAGAATGAAACCGTATCTGATCGCGGCCACCGTGGTCGGGATGATGATCGTCAGCGTGGCGATGGCGCAAGTTTCGACCAATCGGACCAACGATGCGCCACCGCCGCCGACGGCGGATCAGGGACAATCGAAGGCGGGCGAGGCGATCACCCATGCCAGCAACGCGGCGTCCATCAACGGCAACCCGGCGGTCGCTACCTCGAGCGCCAGCAGCATGGAACCGGCGAAGGGCAAAAACAGTTTCACCCTTGCCGAAGCTCGGGTCCGGCTGGAGCGGCACGGCTATACGCAGGTGTCGAACCTGAAGAAGGATCCCGAAGGCGTCTGGCGAGGCCAGGCCACGAAGGACGGCAGCCAGCAAGACGTGTGGCTTGACTACAAGGGCGATGTCGGGACCGGCAAATAAGGAGAAGGCGCATGGCCCATCATACGATCGCGAGGCTGTATGACGATTACGACATGGCAACATCGGTGGTTCGCGACCTGGAAGCCGCCGGCGTGCCAAGCGGCGCCATCACGCTCGTTGCGAACGCGGAACTAGGGAATCGCGCCGTGACCCCGGCCGGCGCCGGTCCGACCGGGTCTGCCGGCGGGGCAGGGGCGGCGGTCGGCACGCTGCTGGGTGGCGGCGCCGGACTGCTGGCCGGTATCGGGTCGCTGGCGATCCCCGGCTTCGGGCCGGTCGTAGCGGCCGGATGGCTGGTGGCCACGCTGGCCGGCGCCGGGGTCGGCGCGGCGGGCGGAGGCTTGATCGGCGCGCTGGCCGGGGCAGGCGTCAGCAGCGACCAGGCGACGGTCTATGCCGAGGGCGTCCGTCGCGGCGGCACGCTGGTCTCGGCGCGGGTGGAGGAGGCGGAGGTGCCGCGCGTGGAGGCGGTGTTCGACCGGTACGGCAGCGACGATTGGCAGCAGCGCCGCGCGGCGCAGGCGCTGAACGAGGCGTCGATGCCGTTGGGCGGGCCGCCGTAAGGGGGGCCTTCCCGGATTGAAGTCGTGAGCGGCCGGGCCAGGCCCGGCCGTGACGCGAAGGCTACTTCCGCCGCGCTGCGTACCACGGGTGGGGCAGGCCCGGAGTCTTCACGCGGATCGTATAGACCGATGTGGAGGCCGTCAGCATCAGCGTGCGCAGGTCGTCGCCGATGAAAGCGATATTGGCGCAGACCTCGGGCGTTTCGATGATGCCGGCCAGGTGCCCGTCCGGTTCGAACACCCAGACCCCGCGCGCGCCCGTGCAGAAGACCCGGCCATCCTGGTCGATCTTCATCCCGTCGGGCACGCCGTTCGTTTCGCTCCCGTCGGCCGACATGTCGGCGAAGATCCGGCGGCGGACGACGTGACCGCGCGAGTCAAGCTCCATCGCCGTGATGTACTGGTTCCAACGGGTGTTCGCGGCGAACAGGGTACGCTCGTCCTTCGACAGCGCCAGGCCGTTCGGATACTCGATCTTCGCCGCCTCGCTGATCGTTCCGTCGGTGGCGATGCGGTAGATCGCGCCGTGCCCGATCTCCCGCTGCTCCAGCGGGACGCGATAGTTGGGGTCGGTGAAATAGAGCGACCCGTCCGAGGCGCAGATCACGTCGTTCGGACGGCTCAGGCGCTTTCCTTCGAAACGATCGGCAACCGTGGTGACGCTGCCGTCATGCTCGATGCGGTAGACGCGCCGGGCGCCACCCTCGCAATTCAGCAGCCGGCCTTGCAGGTCGAAGGTCGTGCCGTTGCCTTCATCGGTGTCGCGGACCTTCACGGGCTTCTCGCCGATCACCATCCGGTACAGCAGGTTCGACCGCAGGTCGACGAAATACACGAAGCCGTCCGGATGCCAGAGCGGTCCCTCGGTGAACAGGAAGCCCCCGGCGATCTTCTCAAGCGTCGTGGTTTCCAGGATGTCCTTCAGCGTCGTCATGGCGTCCTCCTGTTGGTTCTTGTCAGGCCGCGCGCAGGCGGCAGGGGATCGAGCCGGTGTCGACCGATCCCGTCATCGCGTCCTTCACGCCCTGGTAGGGCAGGGCGGCGTTGATGTTGACGTCCAGCACGCCGAATTCGGGGCCCGGCGCCTCGGGGCGCCACCAGCCGACGCCGGTGGTCAGCACGCCCGGCTGCGTGCGGTCGCTGACATGCACTTTCAGCCGGCAGGCGCCTCGGCCGCCGGCAGGCTCCACCCTCACCCAGTCGCCATCGCGCAACCCGTGCGCCGAAGCGGTTTCGGGGTGGATATGCACCAGGGGGTCGGGCGAAACCTTCCTTGCCCAGCCCTGGTCGCGGAAGCGGGAGTGGTGATAGGTCTTCTCCCGCTGGCCGGTCTGCAGGGTCAGCGGGAAGGCCGCGTCCTCGGCGGCGGGCGGCGGGATATAGGCCGGCAGCGGGTCCAGGCCCAACCCGGCCAGAGTCTCGGAATAGAGCTCGATCTTGCCGCTGGGCGTGCGGAACGGTTCGCTGGCGAAATCCCCCAGCGTGTGGGGGACCATGACGTAGCTGTCGCGCTGCAGGTCCTCGAAGGAAATCCCGGACCCGCCGATCAGGAATTCGTTGAAGTCCCGCTTCGACCGCCAGGGCAGCAGTTCCGCCGTCACCGCGCCCTTCGCCCGCATGCGGTCCAGGATGCCGACGGCGATGGCCAGGTCGTCCCGCGCCTCCCCGCACGGCGCGATGGCGGCGGCGGTGTAGGTGACGGCCGGGCCGCCGGGATTGAAGCTGACCTCTTCCTCCTCCAGCGTCGTCGTCTTCGGCAGCACGATGTCGGCGACGGCGGCGGTCGGGTTCATCTGGTGCGCGGCGACGCAGAGGAAATCGAGCGCGTCCAGTGCCGCCAGCGTCCGCCGTGCATCGGGATACATGACGGCGATGTTGACGCCGGAGACATAGGCGGCGCGCACCGGATACGGCTCGCCGGTCAGCATCGCGTCCAGCACCGAGGGGTTATGGCACGCCGTCTGCCAGCCGCGCGGGCCCGCCCACAGCGGGTACGCGGCCGCGCCGATGGCCCGGCGCTCGATCTCAAGCGGCAGGCGGAAGCGCGGGTCGTGCAGCAGGTCCAGATAGGTGCTGAACCCGGCCGGCTTCTTCGCACGACGGTTGCCGCCGATACGATCCACGTTGCCTGCGATCGCCACCAGCGCATGGAAGGCGCGAAACGTCTGCACGCCGTTCGACGCTGCATCGATCCCGTGCCCGCTGACGAAGCAGGCCGGGCCGGCGGCGTAAAGCCGAGCGGCTTGGGTGATGAGGATGGCGGGGACGCCGGAGAGGGCGGCGGCGCGCGCCGGAGTCCAGTCGGCGATGCGTTCCGCCAGCGCCTCGAACCCATGGCACCAGCGGGCAACGAAATCCTTGTCGTACAGCCCCTCCGTCACCATGACCTGCATCATCGCCAGGGCGATGGCGGCGTCCGTGCCGGGTTTCGGCATCAGCCAGAGGTCGGCGATCTCGGCCGCGGGCGTGCGGAACGGGTCGATGACGATGATCGCCGCGCCGCGCTGCTTGGCACGCTTGATCTCCTGCCACTGCACCGGATCGGCGGCGACCGGGTTGCGGCCGACGATCAGCACCGCGGCGGCGTTGTCGATGTCGTCCCCGTTGGTGATGCCCAACCCCGTCAGCTTGTCGCTCACCGCTCGGCATCCGCCGCAGAGGTCCTGGTTGATCATCCAGTTGGGCGAACCCAGGGACCGCATCAGCAGCGCGACGATGGCACCCCGGCTGAACGCCGCCCCGCTGACCGCGCCGACCAGGGCCGGCGGGCCGTATGCCGCGCGGATCGACGCCAAGCGGTCGGCGACCTCGTCCAGCGCTTCGTCCCAGGAGATGCGGGCCCATTGACCGGAGCCGCGCGGACCGGTGCGGCGCAGCGGATGCAGCAGGCGGTCCGGGTGATAGGTCCATTCCGGCAGGCCGCGCATGCCTTTGACGCAGAACGCGCCCTGCGACAGCGGATGATCGGGGTTGGGGAGGATCTTCGTCACCCGGCCTGCGTCGTTGACCGTGATCAGGGAGCCGCAATAGGCGGAACACTCCCAGCAGGTGCTCTTGACCACGCGGTCCATCCCGTGTCCCCCGAACGGCGTCGGGGAAATGTGCGATCATATGCTGTAGCGGGCAAGCCTGCCGCCACTGGGGTTTGCCAACGGGGTTTGCCATTGGGGTTTGCCGCTTGGGGTTTGCCGCTTGCGGTTTGCCGCTTGGGGTTTGCCACGGGGGTTTCGGCACGGTTGAAACGGCCGGCCGTTTGCAGCGATGCGGTATCGGGGCTGATGTCGTAACGACCGGGTTGCCCTGGTCGCGGATCGGGGTCAAGGTCGCCGCAACAAGGCAAGCAGGGAACGGACCGAGGTGATCTACGACTACATCATCGTTGGCGGCGGATCGGCGGGGTCTGTGCTGGCGCATCGGCTGTCGGCCCGCAGCGCCAACACCGTCCTGCTGATCGAGGCGGGCATCGACACGCCGCACGGCAAGGTGCCGGCGGCGGTGCTGGATTCCTATCCCGGCACCGCGTACCTGAACCCGGCCTATACCTGGAACCGGCTGAAGGTGACGACCGAGGTCATTTCCCACAACAATCCGGGCGAACGGCCGCCGCCGCTGCGCACGTACGAGCAGGCGCGCATCCTGGGCGGCGGGTCGTCGATCAACGGGCAACTGGCGAACCGGGGCGCACCGACGGACTACGACGAATGGGCGTCGAAGGGCGCCACCGGCTGGGATTGGAACAGCGTCCTGCCCTTCTTCAAGAAGGTCGAGCGGGACATGGATTTCGACGACGACTGGCACGGACGGGACGGCCGCATCCCGGTGCGCCGCATCTTCCCCGACCTGTGGCCGGAGCACGCCAAGGCGGTCGGCAAGGCGTTCGAGCAGGCCGGTTGGAAATACCTGCGGGACCAGAACGCGGGGTGGGAGGACGGATATTTCCCGATCACCATCTCCAACGCCTATGAACGGCGGGTATCGGCGGCGATCGGCTACCTGGACCCCGGCACGCGGATGCGGCCGAACCTGACGATCTCCGCCAACACCCAGGCGATGGAACTGGTGTTCGACGGGCCGCGCTGCACCGGCGTCAAGGCGCTGGCAGGCGGGCGGCCCAACGTGTTCGAGGGGCGGGAGATCATCCTGTCCTGCGGCGCGATCCACTCGCCGGCGCACCTGATGCGGGCCGGGATCGGGCCCGCGGCGCATCTGCGCGACCTGGGGATCGAGGTGCGGTCGGCCCTGCCCGGCGTGGGCCAGCGGCTGCAGGACCACCCCGCCGTCGCCGTCGCGGCCTTCCTGAAGCCGCATGCCCGGATCATCCACGACTACTCGCGCCGTCACATCTACACGGCGCTGCGGTATTCCTCGGGGCTGCCGGACATCCCGGCGGGCGACATGTTCACCGTGGTGACCAACAAGACGTCCTGGCACAAGGTCGGCGAGCAGATCGGGTCGTTCATCGTCACGGTCTATAAGACCTACTCCGAGACCGGGACGGTGAAGCTGCGGTCGAAGGACTGGGAAGACGAGCCGCAGGTGGATTTCAACCTGCTGTCGGACCAGCGCGACCTGGAGCGGATGATGGACGGCGTGCGCCGGTTCGGCGCGATGCACCTGACGCCGATCATGCAGGCGGTGACGGAGTTCCCGTTCCCCGCCAGCTACAGCGACAAGGTGCGGCAGGTCGGGCTGCTGTCGCGGAAGAACAAGCTGATCACCGACGCGCTGGCCCTGGCGCTGGACGGGCCGGCGCCGCTGCGGAAATACATCATCGAGAACCTGGTGATGGAGGGCATCTCGCTGCAGGACGTCCTGCGGGACGACGATGCGTGCGAGGCATTCGTGCGCCGCGCCGCCGTGGGGGTGTGGCATGCGTCCTGCACCTGCCGGATGGGCAGCGAGGACGACCCGATGGCCGTGGTCGACCCGGCCGGGCGGGTGCGCGGGGTGGAGGGGCTGCGGGTGGTGGATGCCTCGGTTTTTCCGGCGGTGCCGTGCGCGAACACGAATTTCCCGGTGCTGATGACGGCGGAGAAGATGGCGGACGCCATTCTGCACGGAAATTAGGGGTTGCACGATGCGGGGAGGCTGGTAGAAGGCGCATCCTCTTGGTGCGGGTGCATAGCTCAGTTGGTAGAGCAGCTGACTCTTAATCAGCGGGTCCAAGGTTCGAATCCTTGTGCACCCACCAAGTAACTTCCTGAATTTGTTATATTATTTTGCCGATTCGGCGCCGACGATCAAGCCTGTTCCGACCAAGCAGGACATGCTTCGCCGGCCGGCCGAGCCACGCTGCCGCGTCAGCTCGGTGCGCAGCACGTCACGGCGGATCTTACCGCCATCGTTGCGCGGCAACACAGTCCGGACCATCACCTGAAACTGGTCGGCGTAGCGGCCGACCACCTCGGCCACTCGGTTTCCAAGGCCGGCACTGTCCTCCGGATCGGGCGTTTCCAATATCACGCAGAGGCGCTCCACCCCGTCGCTATCCGGCACAGTCAGCAGCACGGCTGCACTGACATCGCAGGCGGCGCAAATTTCGGCTTCCAGCGGGTTCGGCGCCAGCTTCACCCCGCCCAGGTTGAGCAGGTCATCCGCACGCCCCAGCACAACGAGCTGGCCGGGCCCGGGCTGGAAGCCAAGATCACCGGTGCGGAACCAGCCTTTCGTGAAATGGCGGGAGGTCAGGTCGCGATGACCCAGGTAGCCCTGCGCCAGGGTGGGCGCGCGCACGGAAATCAAACCGGCTTTGCGCTGCCGCGTGGAGAGCGAGGGATCCCGATCGATCCGCGCCTCGACACCGTCGCATAACGTGCCGACCCCGTCGCATAACGTGCCGACCCCGTCGCGGCCGACCCAGGATATGCCGGTCGCCTCGTTCATCCCGTAGTTCACCACCACGGCTTCCGCCAGCGTCGCCACAAGATCCCAGGTGCGCGGATCCACCGCGGCGCCGTTGATGTCGACGAAGCGAGCCTTAGGCAGGCTCTCGGCGGCGACGATGACGGGGCGGATGGAGCCCGGCGTTGCCAGCGTGAACCAGGGCAGCGTCAAGCCTTTCAGCCTTGCCGCACTGAAGGCCACGATCCGCCGCAGCATCAGCATCGCGCGGACATAGGTCAAAGCACGATCGAAATCCGGTTCATACAAGCATAGGAACACCGCGACCTCTGGCCCGAAACGGGCGATCAGGTCGCAGCGGTGACGCAGGATCGCCGCCATTGCGGCCGGACCGAGGGCGATGGGCTTCGGGGCCCCGGTTGTCCCGGAGGATTTGATGACCCGTGCGGCGGCACGCGGCGGACAGGCAAGGTTCGGCGGCCGCGCCGGGTCCGCGCCCGTCCCTCGTGCGCCCGTCCCTCGTGCGCCCGTCACCCGCCTGATCGTCTCAGGTGACAGATCGATGCGCCGGGGATGGGGTGGGGTGGTGCCATCGGCGAAGAGCATGTCGCAGGCCGCGAAGCCTTCCGTCCAGGTCTGCGCATCTGCGTCGGTCAGTGACGCCGTCCCGGCGCCACAGGCCTCGCAGGCGAAGACGACGGCGACGTGCAGCAGCCGGTCATGTATCCGGATGCCGATCAGCATGCCCGGCCGGATGCCCTGTGCGGCGGCGAAGCTGGCGAGGCGGGTAACGGTTCCGGCGAAGTCCCCGTAGGTGATCAGGATCTCATCCAGGAGGAACGCCGGTGCGTCCGGGGCTTCGCGGGCGTGCTGGAGCAGGGTGGCAAGGACGGGGACATCGAATCGATGGGTCACAATGCTGCTGTTGAACCGCATTCGGCAGCGTCTTGGCCACGTCATGGGCGATCACATTTGCCGACTGCGGGGGATTCGCCCCAATCCGCCTGCGTCACCCCTCCGGCTCAGGGCGGTTCCGGGATCGAGGCGGGGTTAACCGGTCCATGCGCCGTCCCACGACCCAATTCGGACAGGCTGAGCGCACGATCAGCCTTGTAGAGGCCTGATTCCTTCATGCAGAGGGTTCTGCAACGATACCGGACTATTGGCCTGATCGGCAGCGACAATGATCGTGGTCGCCAGAATCGCCGTCACGACCAAAATGATCATACGCAGGACTGTTTCACGTTCGGTATTCATGGGGAGCAATTTGTCCGATTTGGGACGACGGCGCAGTGACATAGGTCACAGGCGAGTTGGAAACTACCGGAATTCCGGCGGTCAAGGACCGTAAGAAGCCCCGCCAACAACGGCGGGGGTTGCCGCATCTTCACCGCCGACACGGGCGCTAAGAAGCGCAATCAGCCTTCAGTTGCCGCAGCACGGGTAAACCGGATCGTGACGGTCGTGCCTATGTCGGGCTTGGAATCGACCTCGAGCTTCGCCCTTGCGTTTTCCCGCAGAGACTTGACGATGAGCGCGCTCAGTTTGCCTGGCTCAGGCCATTCGACGCCGCTCGGCAGACCGACGCCATCGTCTGCGATGATGACCTTGCAGCCAATATCGTCGACGAGACTGTGCAACTTGATCGTTCCACCGTCCCGGCCTTCAAACGCGTGCTTCAAGGCATTCGTCATCAATTCATTGACCACCAGCCCCGCCGGCATCGCCACATTGACGGAGACGGGCCAGGTATCGACCTTGAGTTCCAGCCGGATGCCCTCGGTCGCATGGGCTTTCATCACCGCTGAAGCGACCTGGCTGAGATAGACCCCCAGATCCACCTCCTCGGACTGACCCTCGTCAGAAAGCGCACGATAGAGCAGTGCCAGGGACTCCACGCGCCCGGCCAGCCGGTCGAAGCGCTCGCCGTCAGCCGAATCCGACACGTTGCGGGCTTCAAGGCGGATCAAGGCCGTAATCATCTGGAGATTGTTCTTCACGCGATGCTGCAGCTCGCGCAGCAGCGTGTCCTTTTCGCGGATGCGCTGCTCAAGTTCCTCCCGCTGGAGTTCGGTTTGCGGGAACCTCCCAATCAACGCGACAAGCCGAAAGGTCGGAGTGCCTTCATCGTCTTCGATGATATTCGACCAGGCGTCGATCACATGAGGCGCGTCATCTCCGTTATCGATGGCGAAGGTGCCGATGAAGTCGCTGCCGCCGACAATGAGGTCGCCGAGCAGCTCGTCCTTGCCGCTTGCTTGCCGCCTGCCTGGCAATATCTGCCAGGACCTTCCGACGATCGCTCGGCTGGTCCGATTGGAGAGCCGTTCAAACTCGGCGTTCGAATAGACGATGCGTTCGCTGGGCTGAAGTTCCGACACAGCGATCGCAACTGGCAGGTGGTCGAGGAATTGCTTGAACCGTTCGCTTTCAAGCGCCCCGGCCAGGTCCGGCATGTCGAGCAGTTGATCGATCTGCTCCGGTTGCATGTCGTTCTGCTCAGGTTCGTCCATGATGGTCTTCCTCGTCGGCAGATATCGCGAACTGCCGCGTCCTGACTAAATCTCCAACCCTGTACGCTATGTGCATCTGCCTGGACAGGCAATTTCTTTCGCGAAGCCCAAAAGCCTTTGGCGGAATTCCGCCGGTTTCGGTGATCAGGGAGGCATCCCTTCGGCTGGATTGGTGTGCATGGGCCTGATCTTCCGCGGTGCCCGACTGCGATGCTTCGGAGCTTATCACGCCGGCTGCTTGCTCATTCGAGCGAAGTTATCCTATGGAACTGCGGCTCAGCGGCAGATGCTGTGAGGTATGGTTACGGGAGAGACCGAAAATGAGCTGGTCCGCGAAGCAGTATTCCACTTTCGAGGATGAGCGCACGCGGCCTGTGCGCGACCTGCTGAGTGCAGTCCCCGCCAGGGAGGCAAACAGAGTGGCGGACCTCGGCTGCGGGCCGGGAAACTCGACCGAAGTGCTTTCGGCACGATTCCCCGGCGCTGCTGTGGTGGGATTGGACAGCTCCGTTGACATGATCGAGGCCGCCCGGTCGCGCTTGCCGCAATTCAAGTTCGTCCAGGGGGCGATAGAGACCTGGGCACCCGTGGAGCGATTTGATGTGATTTTATCGAATGCCGCTCTTCAATGGGTTCCGGACCACGCCACGCTCTTTCCTCGCCTGACCGACAAGCTCGCCTCTGGTGGCAGCCTGGCCATACAGATGCCGGATAACCTCGACGAGCCGGCGCACCGCTTGATGCGCGAGATCGCTGCCGACGGCCCCTGGAGGGACAAGCTGGCATCCGCTGCACAAACGCGAACGACTTTGGAGAGCGTAAACTGGTACTACCAGCTTCTGCAGTCATGCAGCAGCCGGGTGGATGTGTGGCGGACCACTTATTATCACGCGCTTGCCGGTGGGGCCGATGCTGTCGTGGAATGGTTCAAGGGCAGCGGACTCAGACCTTTCCTCGCGCCGCTCGACACGGCTCAGCAGGCAACTTTCCTTGGTCGTTATAGGGCAGCAATAGCAGAGGCTTACCCGGCTTTGTCCGATGGGACTGTACTGCTGCCGTTTCCACGCCTGTTCATGATCGCCACGCGCTGATGCTGGGTGGTCCTCCTTCGGCGGGGATCCAATCAAGCAGTGGCGTCTGAAGCGGTCTTGGCGCTTTAACGGGCTCGGACGGTTGGTTCATTATAGGCGCCAGGGGTGCGGACCCTTGCTTCGCTGATCGGGTCTATCCCGGAGAGCGATAGAGGGGCGTGATTTCATCCCGCCAAATCCTGGCTAATCCCGCCACTTCGGCGGAGGGTGGCGGGAGCCAGCGGAAGCGGAAGCATCTTGACGCCTAATCAGTGGGTCCAAGGATTCGAATCCTTGTGCATCCACCAAGTAACTTACTGAATTAGTAAGAATATCTTGTGACCCGGGCCAGCACTAACGCTAAGTTTGTCTCTGTCACCGAACAGGCTAGGTGGTCCAAATCGCGGCCTCTACTGGGCGAAACGCCGCCAATCCATCGCCCGGTGCCGCCAACGCGCCTCGCTTATTGAGTTGTACCATTCGATCTTCAGGGCTGCTTCGACACACTGAGCTTGCCAGGACCACGTAGGTGGAGCACGGCACCCCCGTTGGGTGTGCTGCTGTGGCACCCAGTCAGACTTTGGCCTGACCACTCTACCGCCACACTCCACCGAACGAGTTGCCAAATGATAATAGGCGAGACAAGCGACGCCGCGCTTGACTCAGTAGCCTTTCGCGCGTCCCTCATCCTCCAAAATGCAGCGTCATCACGCCAATTTCGACAAATACGACGTCGCACTGCCAAAGCGAAACCTATTCATGCTCCAAAACCTCAACGAACAGCTTGCATGCCAGAGGGGTTGATGGACTATACCCTAACGGAAAAGTTCGGAATGAAGATGGCGGAAATCCCAGTGCCGGTTTTGCAGAGTGACCTCCCAATTGCCGCGAAGCTTGAGAAAGCACGAGCCGAACTACTGGATCTGTCCGCCCGCAACCGCCTTCTTAATGTTCCACGTTTCTCGAAAATCGCCCGGACAGTGGAAGTCGTCGACGAACGGTCGTCAGCGATCTTCCAGATCCTAGTACGTGACGGCAGAGTCCTAACTTTCACTCCTGGCCGAGAGGGCGCTGGTGATGAGACAGGAGCAGTATTAGACGACGAGATTCTCGCGGAACTTCCGCAGCCGTCTGGCAACGAAACGGTTGATGAAAATGGGATGGCGGCTCGCCACGCTGACACTAAGCTTCAAACGCGCATGACCTCGAAGGGGCTACAGAAGCGCCTACTGGACCTTTACGGGGATTCCCGCACCCTTGAGGAGGAACAGGGTGTTAATGTCCTGTATCTGGCCTTGGGTATGCTAAAGTGGATTGATCCTCAGAATGCTGCGAACATCCGGAATGCACCGCTCATACTGGTGCCCGTTATTCTCGAGCGAGGCAGCGCTGGCGAGCGCTTCCGCTTGCGGGCAAGGTTAGAAGATTTATCCGCCAATCTATCTCTCGAAGCCTATCTGGACCGGGTACATTCGCTGGCACTTCCCCCGCTCGAGCCCAACGAGGATTTTGAGCCGGCGGGTTATTTCGAGGCAGTTGCCAATGCTATCGAGACTAAGGAAGGCTGGGAAGTAAAACCCGATGACATCGTTCTGGGGTTTTTCTCTTTTGCTAAATTCCTGATGTATCGAGACCTTGATCCCAGCAACTGGCCTGCCAACGAGACCATCGCCGATCGCCCCTTAATAAAGAGCCTGTTGGCAGATGGCTTTGACGCTCAGGAAGGAATGCTCGGCGAAGATACGTACATCGACCAGCACATTGCGCCAGCTGACATGCTGCATATTGTGGACTGCGATAGCTCGCAGACCCTCGCTGTACACGACGTGCGCCAAGGGCGAGATTTGGTTATCCAAGGGCCTCCCGGTACCGGGAAGTCGCAAACTATCTCTAACATCATCGCATCTGCAGTGGCGGATGGTAAGACTGTGCTATTCGTTGCTGAAAAAATGGCAGCGTTGGAAGTGGTCAAGCGCCGCCTCGATAAGGCCGCCATAGGGGACGTGTGCCTTGAGCTCCATAGTAACAAGGCCAACAAACGATTGATGTTGGAGGAACTACGGCGCACCTGGGATCTCGGTGGCCCGAAAGGGGAAGTCCCGTCAGCTCTGATGAGGCGACTCACTGAAGCGCGGGACGTCTTAAACGAGCATGCGGAGCGTCTCCACCGCCCCCACCCCATGGCGCGGCTCACTCCCTTCGATGTGTTTGGGCAACTTGCACGGCTTAGACACGATGGTCGGAGACCAGTCGAGTTTGACCTACCAAGGGCCCCCTCCTGGAACCCGGAAGGGGTTGCCCAGCGCGAGGCGCTTCTAGCGGAACTCGCCGAACGGGTGCTCGACATCGGCCTACCGGACCAGCACCCTTGGCGCGGCGTGGGCCTCGAAATAGTGCTGCCGACGACCGTCGAAAGGTTAATGGCGCGGCTAAGAGAATTGCTGACGCAATTAAAAGCGTGGGCCGAGGAACAGGCGAAGCTGTCCGCAATCCTTGAGACGGAAGCACCTCATAGCTTGGCCACAACAACACAACTGATAACATTGGGTCGTCGCGTCTCTTCCGCTCCTCTCCTTGATGCCGAGGCGTTGAGTGGGCCTCATTGGTCAGACAATGCCGAGGCGGTCTTCACTTTATTGGCTAGAGGTAAAGAGTTCGAAGATCTCTCAATCAGTTTAAAGGGGCAGGCAGCCCCCGCCGTACTGGGTGCCTCAGTTTCAGCCACCATTTCAGCACTCGCCGCTTTGCCACCTGCGTTTGGCGCCCGAGGGTTCGATCTTATTCGAGATATGGCGGGTGCCGTGCCACGGCTGTTGGGGCATGCTGATAAGCTTAACGCTGAACTCGGGCGTTCAGCCAGCGAACGTACACTGGCTGATTTGGAACGGTTAATCTCAACCGCGGAGCGTGTCGCGGCGGCGCCTGACGCAAGCCCCGAAGCGTTTGCGGCGACGGTTTGGGATCATGGTGTGGAACAGGCTGGGGACTTGGCACAGGCAGTCGCTGCGTTTGAAAGCGCCCGTACAGCGTTGGGCGGAAGCATTCTCGATGCAGCGTGGACAACTGACATTACTGCTGCTCGGCAGGCGTTAGCAAGTCATAGGGGATTCCTGCGCAGGCTGAGTGCTGACTGGCGCCGGGCGAATGCCCTCATGCGTTCCATCTTGCGCGACCCGGAGGTGCCGGTGCCTGAATTGCTGGAACAACTCGACATATTGGCTGAAGGCCAAGCCGCGCTAAAGTCTATCAAGGAGGGCCATGAGTTCGGGAAGGCGGCTTTTGGGCCAGACTGGCGCGGCGAGAAGTCATCCTCGGCTCCGCTCATAGCCCTTGTTGACTGGATGCGGACCCTCCGTGGACTTGGTGCGGAGCCGAGGCTCATCGCCGGCCGAGTCCCTCAGCGGAGCGCTCTGGGTCAAATGGCCGCTGCGATGGAAGTCTTGCATAGAGACGTTCACTCCAAATTGGAGGCGTTACGGGGAGAGTTAAACGGCGTACCCGTCTTTTTTGACGATAGCCTGCCCAGCGGTCGAGTAGTGTTGCCTGAACTTGCAACTGCACTTGGGGCCTTAGCCTTAGCAGATGACACTGCCACCGCCGCCGCACCTGGTATGATTCGGGTTTCAGAGCGTCTGGATGTTCTCCATCGTATTGCCGCGCGGCAGGAGGCCACCCGAATCATCGAGGCAAGTAACCAGATCGGCACGGAGGCGTTCGGAGGCGCATGGAGGGGGGAGCTATCGGACTGGCACAGCTTGGATCAAGCGGCACAATGGATTACTTCGAATCAGGATATTCGCAAGCTGGCCTCCCGCATTCCGGACCGCCCATGGCTTCTGAAACTCGTGCAATGGGTCGACGCTGTGCGAGAAGACCTTATGGCGGGGCTAAATGGCATTCAAACTTCGCTAAAAACCGATGCAATCCGAGTGTTCGGTAAGGAGACGATTGATACCGTTTCTCTATCAGAATTGACGCACCGATTATCGGACTGGCTGAATCATGGCGAACAACTCTCGAAATGGGTTGCTTATCGCGAGCGCGCGAACCGTGCGAATGAGGCTGGCCTTACGCCGCTGGTGGAGCGCCTAGCGGGCGGACACCTCGCTCCTGCCGACATCGTCCCAACCTTTGAAATGGCGTATTTTGAGGCGCTGCTGGCCGATATGGTAAGCGCCGACCCAGAATTGGCGCGCTTTGACGGCACGCTCCACGCTGGGCGTGCTAGAGAGTTTGCGGATCTAGACCGCCAACGCATTTCAGTCGCTAGCTTGGAAGTGGTCCTGGCTCATCATCGTGGCATCCCAGCACAGGTTGGAATAGGTCCTGTGGGTGTCCTTCGAGGGGAGATGGCGCGGCGGCGAGGGCATATGCCTATTCGTCAACTTGTCCAGCGGGCTGGTCCGGCAATCCAGGCGCTAAAGCCCGTACTTATGATGAGTC
>NZ_DASZTJ010000041.1:0-2255 GCF_035548235.1 Rhodopila sp. | reverse complement strand
CATCACGGTTGGGGCCGTCGGGCGGGGGGGTCTGCGTAACGTCCCGCAGCGTCGTGAACCAATGTTCCGGCGGATTGCGGCCGGCCGCGCGGCCATAGCGCAATGCGCGCAACCCCTGTTCGGCCGCCGGCGGAAGACGTTCGGGTACGTCGAAGCCGTTCAACGTGCCCCAGATCAACGCCCAGCATCGCCCGACACTCCACGGGTTGTAACCGCCCCCTCCCAGCACGACCAGCCGAGGGGCCAGCTTCATAACCTGCATCACGACGGAACGGTGTGAATTGTTGGATAGGGCCAGCTTCGCCAGCGGGTCTTCGAGCAGGCCATCCGCGCCGGCCTGGAGCATGATCGCCTGCGGTCCGCGCCGCCGGATGCATGGCAGGACGGTGGTCTGCATGACAAAGGCGAACTCGCAGTCGCTGCATCCCTCCGGCAGCGGAATATTCACCGCCCCCGCCTCCGCGGGCATCTGGACGTCGCCGCTGAACGGCCAGCGATTCCGCTCATGCAGGCTGATCGTCAGCACGCGCGGATCGCCCAGGAACGCATCCTGGACGCCATCCCCGTGATGCGCATCGATGTCGAGATAGACGATGTTCTCCAGACCTAGGTCGAGCCAGGTCAGAAGTCCCAGGACGGGGTCGTTGAGGAAGCAGAATCCGGACGCCCGATTCGGCCGGCCGTGATGGGTCCCGCCGCCGGGACAATGCGCGATGCCGTCCTCGGCCGTCAGCCGCGCGGCGAGCATGACCCCGCCGGCGGAAATGGCCGGGCGGCGGAAGACCTCGGCATAGATCGGGTTGCCGTCGGCGCCGATCCGGAAGACCTCCCGGTCCGCCGGGCTGATCGCCTGGTTCGCCTCCGCCGACCGCAAGGCGGCGATATAGGCCGGGGTGTGGAAGCGCAGCAGTTCGGCCTCGGTCGCCATCGGCGCCTCTCGGTACGCCTCGTCGGGCAGCCACCCCAGCGCTCGGCATAGATCGATGCAGACCGAGACGCGCGGCACGGCGAGCGGGTGCTTCGGCCCGTAGCTGGAGTTCCGATAGACCTCGCTGCCGATGAAGATCGGACTCACGCCAGCCTGCGTGGAATCAGGGAGCCGGCAGAAACGGTCCCCGCCGCCCCGGAGTCAGTCGCCCCGGGGTGAGTCGCCCCGACGTCAGTCGCCCTGGGGTCAGGCCCCCTGAAGTCGGTTGCCCTCACGACCTCTGCGGCATCGCCTGCGGAATGATCGTCGTCACGATCGTCGCGTCGAGCGCTTCGTAGTCGTGATAGCCGATGGTGGCGTACAGCTCCGAACGGGTCTGCATGAAGTCGACCATCCCCTGCGTCCCGCCGTCGCGCTTGATCGCCGCGTAGAGCTTCTCCTGCGCCTTGTTGGCCACGCGCAGGCTGGAGACCGGCCAGATGACCATCTTGTAGCCCATGGCCTCGAATTCCGAGGCGGTGAAGAACGGTGTCCGGCCGAACTCCGTCATGTTGGCCAGCAGCGGGACTCCGGGCAGCCGGGCCGCGACGTCCTTGAACATTTCCGCCGTATTCAAGGCTTCCGGGAAAATGGCGTCCGCGCCTGCGTCCAGGAACAGCTTGGCACGGGCGATCGTGCCGTCGATCCCTTCGGAGGCAGCGGCATCGGTGCGGGCGATGATGTAGAGGTGGCGCCGGGCCTTCCGGGCGGCGGCGATCTTCGCCGCCATGTCGTGCGGATCGGCCAGCTTCTTGTCGTTCAGATGGCCGCATTTCTTCGGAAGCAACTGGTCCTCGATATGGACGGCGGCGGCGCCGGCATCCTCGAAGCTGCGGACCATGTGCATGACGTTCAGCGCCTCGCCATAGCCCGTGTCCCCGTCGACCAGCAGCGGCAGCGCCGTCGCGCGGGCGATCTGGCGGATGAAGAAGCAGACCTCGTCCACCGTGATCATGCCGAGGTCGGGGATGCCCATCGACGCGGTCATCGCCGCACCGGACAGGTACAGCCCCTCGAATCCCGCGCGCTTGGCCTGAAGACCGGCCTGACCGTTATGCGCGCCTGGCAACTGCACGATGCCGGGCCGAGCAAGCAGTGCGCGAAAACGCTCGCCAGCCGGTGCCGCGGGCAGGTCATCAGCAACGAGATAGGTCATGATCGTCTCCTTTCCTCCGGGATAGCGGAAGACGGGCATCGGGAACAGTGGCGTGCGGGAACAACGTACGAACCCCGATGGGGCCGGCACAACTTCAGCGCGACGGGCAACCCCTCGTCACGGCACGGCCAG
>NZ_DASZTJ010000040.1:0-8430 GCF_035548235.1 Rhodopila sp. | reverse complement strand
GAACGCGCTGTTCATGGTCGCGGGCGCCGCGGCGGCGGCCGGGCTGGCGGGCGCGGGGTTCGGGGCGGGCGGCGTGCTGCGGATCGCGGCGGGCGCCAACCTGCTGGTGGTCGCGGTGCTGGCGGCGGGCGGACTAGGCATCGGACGGCGGGACCGCTTAGGGTTGGGGTCATGAGAATCCTGTTCCTCGGCGACATCGTCGGCCGCACGGGCCGTGAGGCGGTGATCGCCAGGCTGCCCGAGCTGCGCCGTGCCTTGGGGATCGAGCTGGCCGTGGTGAACGCCGAGAACGCCTCCCACGGCTACGGCCTGAGCGCCGAGATCGCCCGCTCCCTGTTCGAGGCCGGGGCGGACGTCCTGACGCTGGGCAACCATGCCTGGGACCGCAAGGACATCATCCCGTTCATCGCCCAGACGCCGCGCCTGATCCGGCCGCTGAACTATCCGCCCGGCACGCCGGGGCAGGGGGCGGTGATGGTCCCGCTGCCGGACGGGCGGAAGGCGCTGGTGGTCCAGGCCATGGGCCGGCTGTTCATGGACCCGCTGGACTGCCCGTTCCGCGGCATCGCCGAGGTGATGAACAGCCATCGCCTGGGCGGCAGCGTGCAGGCGATCTTCGTGGATTTCCACGCCGAGGCGACCAGCGAGAAGATGGCGTTCGCGCATTTCCTCGACGGCCAGGTGTCATGCGTGGTCGGCACGCATACGCATTGCCCCAGCGCGGACGCGCAGATCCTGCCGAACGGGACCGGGTTCCAGTCGGACGCCGGTATGTGCGGCGACTACGACAGCGTCATCGGCATGGGCAAGGCCGAGGCGATGGCGCGGTTCTGGCGCAAGACGCCGGGCGAGAAGCTGCAGCCGGCCGAAGGGGCGTCCACGGTCTGCGGCGTGTTCCTGGAGACGGACGACGCGACCGGTCTGGCGAAGCGGATCGCGCCGGTACGGCTGGGGGGCCGGCTGGCGGAGACGCTTCCGACCGCCGGGGGGTAGGCCGGCAGCCCGCTGCGCACCGGTGTCATGGGCCCCCGCGCCCTGGACCTTCGCGCCCTGAACCTTCGCGCCCTGAACCTGCGCGCCACGGACCTTTGCGCCACGGACCTTCGCGTCACGGACCTTTGCGCCACGGACCTTTGCGCCACGGACCTTCGCGTCATGGCTGGGCCAAGCCCCGGCCACGACGCGAGCGCAAGGTCCGCCCGCTGCTACGCCTGTGCGGGCGCGCCCTCCGCGGGGGCCAGGGCGACGCCGGCCTCGGTCGTCAGCACCCGGAAGGTGAACGTCTCCTGCAGGTAAAGATCGACGGTCGCCGCCGCGTGGGACAGGTAGCCGATCGAGAAATCCTGCCCGATATCCAGCTCGAAATCGCCGCCGCGGGTGGACAGCAGGAAGCCGCCCGCGATGGCGGGGGCCCAGACGACCTCGCCGTCCACCAGTTCGCGGACGTGCTCCAGGACCGGATACCCGTCGTCGCTCGCGCCCTGCACGGCCGCATATTGTTCGGCGCCCAGGACCAGCATGTAGGGGCCGTTGACGCCGGCAAGGCGCAGCCGGCTGAGCGCCTGCGCCACCGTCGCCGGATAGTCCTTCGCCTTGGCGGGCAGCGTCAGCCCCGGATTGCTGAGGCCGGACCGGACGCCCTGGATCCCGCCGGCGGCATAGCCCTCGAACACCGCGCGGTCCTCGGCGAAGGCGATCCTGCGCGCCGCTTCCTTCACCGCGTCCCAGTCGGAGTCCGTCGAGCCGCGTTCGACGTCGTCGATCGCCTGGCGCGAGAGCTGGAACGGGACGCGGAACTCCACCAGCGCCTGCACCAGGCGCTGCGTGGCCTGGACACCGTCACCCGGCGTCTCGACCTGGCGGAGATGGCCGGTACCGACGGCGGAAAAGTCGACGCCCCTGGGGCCGACGACGTCCATCACCCGCCGCGCCGCCAGGTGGCGCTTGAGGGTGCGGCGCGCTTCCTCCTCGATCTCGGCCCAGGCAGCGTCGGAGATCGGGGCGAGGTCCCGATAGAGGTTGTTCACGTCTAGCTTCCTTCCTTCAGTGAACCGATGCCAAGCGACCCGTCGGACGACGACGGGGGTCCGTCCTTGATCTCGTTGGTATCGGGCGGGTTCGGTGGTGGCGGCGCGGCCGCCGTGACGGTTTCGAGAAAACTCGCCGACGGTATGAAGAACAGCGTGCCGGTGACGGCGCGGCTGAAATCCAGCAGCCGGTCGTAGTTCCCGGGCGGGCGGCCGACGAACATGTTGGTCAGCATCGTTTCGATCCGCGTCGGCGACCGGGCGTAGCCGATGAAATAGGTGCCGAACGCGCCGCTCCCGACGTTCCCGAACGGCATGTTGTCGCGCAGGATCTCCAACTGCTCGCCGTCCTCGATGATCGTCGTCAGCGCGTTGTGCGCCGAGGTCGGCTTCACGGCGTCGTCCAGTTCGATGTCGGACAGTTTCTTGCGTCCGATGATCCGTTCCTGCTCCTCGACCGGCAGCATGTTCCAGCGGGCCAGGTCGTGCAGGTATTTCTGCACGATCACATAGCTGCCGCCGGCGAACCCGGCGTCTTCCGCGCCGATGACGGTGGCGTCGATCGCGGCCTGCTCCACCGGGTTCTCGGTGCCGTCGACGAAGCCGATCAGGTCGCGGTCGTCGAAATAGCTGAAGCCGTGCACCTCGTCGACGACGTGGACCGCGTCGCCCAGCCGCGTGGTGATCTGGGTGGCCAGTTCGAAGCACAGGTCCATGCGGGCGGCGCGGATGTGGAACAGCACGTCGCCCGGCGTCGAGACGGCGTGATGGTGGCCGTGGATTTCGCGGAACGGATGCAGGTCCTTGGGCTTCGGCGCCCCGAACAGCCGGTCCCAGGCGTCGGCGCCGATCCCCAGGATGCACGAGACCTGGCCGTCGAGGTCGCGGAAGCCGACGGCGCGGACCAGCGCGGCCAGGTCGGCGCACAGGCCCCGTACCGCCGCGTCATGCTCCGGTCCGGGGCTGATCGTCGCGACGAGGAAGATGGCCGCGCGCGTGAGTCTGGCGGTGACCGGTTGCTGGACGGTGGATGGCACGCCGCGCTCCCTGTGGAATCTGGCTCATGGGTCTGTGGCCCTGTCGTATCGGGCCGGGCGACTTTATGGCGCGGGGAAACCGAACGGCAAACCCGCATCGTCCGTCCCGCCTGGTCCGTCGGGTTCAATGCCCCGCTTCGCCGGGCAGCGCCACCCCGCCATCGGGCGTCCGTTCCACCGGTCCGGCCCAGGTCACCGCCTCGATCGGCAGCACGCCGTGGATATGCGGGAAAAGCTGGCCGCCGCGCGACGGCTCCCAGCGCACCGTGTCCCCCAGTTGCGACAGGTCCACGGCGACGAGGACAAGGCCGGCCTGACCGGCGAAGTGCTTGTCCAGCGTCCCGGCCAGTTGCACCGCGCGGGACAGGTGGATGTAGCCGTCGGCGACATCGGCGGCGGAGCCGCGGAACGCGCCGTCGCGCCGCATCGCCGCCAGTTCCGCCGTCGACATGACTTTGTAAACGATCCGATCCGTCATCGCACCTCGTCACCTTCGGTTTGGCGGCGCTCACAAGCGCCTGTATCGGCGCGGGACCCGGATCAATCGGATTGGCCCGGCGCCGTCCAGCCTGTATATCGGACCCATCACAGCGTCGAGGAATACGCCCATGGCTCCCCAGAGCATGACAACACAAATCACCGGCGCGCCAGGCTTTCTCGCCGCGCTCGATCAGAGTGGCGGGTCGACGCCCGGTGCGCTGCGCCTCTACGGAATCCCCGAGACCGCCTATGGCAACGAGGCCGAGATGTTCGCCCTCATGCACGCGATGCGGACCCGGGTGATGACCGCGCCGTCCTTCACCGGCGACAAGGTGATCGGCGCCATCCTGTTCGAGCGCACGATGGACGGCGAGGTCAAGGGCCAGCAGGTCCCGGCCTATCTTTGGAAGGAACGCGGCGTCGTGCCGTTCCTGAAGGTCGACAAGGGGCTGGAGAAGGAAGCCGACGGCGTCTGCATGATGAAGCCGATCTCCGGCCTCGACACGCTGCTGGAACGCGCTGCCAAGCTGGGTGTCTTCGGCACCAAGATGCGCTCGACGATCACCCTGCCGTCCGAGACGGGGATCGCCGCGATCGCCGACCAGCAGTTCGAGATCGGGGCGCAGATCGCCAAGCACGGGCTGATGCCGATCCTGGAGCCGGAGGTGTCGATCAAAAGCCCCGACAAGCCGAAGGCGGAGGCGCTGCTGCGGGACGCGATCCTGCGGAACCTGGACAAGGTGCCGTCGGGCCGGCAGGTGATGCTGAAGCTGACGATCCCGAGCGTGCCGGACCTGTACAAGGAGGTGATCGCGCATGACCGGGTGATGCGCGTCGTCGCCTTGTCGGGCGGCTATACCCGCGCCGATGCGTGCCAGAAACTGGCCCAGAACCACGGCATGATCGCCAGCTTCTCGCGCGCGCTGCTGGAGGAACTGCGGGCGTCCATGAGCGACGCGGAATTCAACGCGGCGCTGGCGCGGTCGATCGATGAGATCTACGCGGCGTCGACCAGGAAGGCGTGATCGCCATGGTGTGGTGACCGGGCTTGTCCCGGTCGCCCGCGCGTCGACCCGCTGACAAGCCAGGCCGTGACGGCCGCCGTCACCCTGCGATCGGCCCCTCGAACGAGGCCCAGGCGCGGGGGCTTTCCCGCAGCAGCACCTTCATCGCCGTAAGCGACCGGGCGGCCTCGCCAAGCCGGCCGTCCCGGCAGGCGGCGGCGAGCAGGCCGTGGAGATGCCGCGACAGGAACTCCATGGTCGTGTTCTGCCCGGCCAGGGACGTCACCTCATCGAGGTTCTTGTAGTCGAACACATCCAGGACCTTGCGCAACTCGGCCTTCGCCAGGTCCACGTCGACCAGGAAGTTCAGCCTGTCCAGGGCAGGGGCGCGAAACTCGACCTCGACGACCAGGGTGTTGCCGTGCAGTCCCTGCGCCGGTTCGAACTCGGCGCCGCGGATGCTGTGGGCGATCATGATGTGGTCCGAGATGGTCAGGCTGAACATTGTGGCACCAGGATGGGGTGGCACCAGGATGGGGCGGCGCCAGGATGGGGCGGCACCAGGATAGGGCGGCGGCAGGATAGATCAAATCCGCCCGCGCAGCCTGTCGGCCATCCGTTCGGCGAGCGCAACCGTCGTCAGGTGCGTGTTCGCCCGCGGCACCTCGGGCATGATCGAGGCGTCGATCACCCGCAGGCCGGTGCAGCCGATCACGCGGCAATCGGGATCGACCACCGTTCGGGGATCGTCCGCGGCACCCATCCGGCAGGTGCCGCTGGCATGCTGCGCGTCGGAGCACTCGGACCAGATCCAGTCGTCCAGTTCGGCATCGTCGAACGGCTGGGCCATCGACCGGCCGCTGACGCCGTACTGCACGTCCGTCGCGATCGCCTGCACCGCCGCCTGGCGGCAGATCGCCTCCAGCCGGCGGACGCCGTCGCGCATGCGCACGAGGTCGCGCGCGTCGGACAGCATGCGTTCCTCGACCGCCGGATCCACGCTTGGGTCGGGCGTGGTGATGCGGACATGTCCCTCGCTCCAGGCCTGGTAGACCGACACCGCGATGCGCCCGAGGGCGGCGTCCGGCTCGCGACCGAGCGTGGCGCCGGTCAGGTTGCCGGCGATCATGATCATGTCGTTCTCCCCCGCGCCGGCGAGGTTCGAGCCGTAGCGCAGGCAGCAATTGGTATGGCGGTGCTGCAGCGTGTCGACCCGTGCCTCCGGCCGCATGTGCAGCAGGGCGCTGACGATCGGGTGGTCGAGCAGGCGTTCGCCCACCGGCCGGTCGGCGTTGACCGCGATGCCGAGGCCGCGCAGCAGGCCGGCCGGGCCGATGCCGGACCGCTGCAGGATCGCCGGCGAATGGATCGCGCCGGCGCAGACGATGACCTCCCGCCGAGCGCGGGGCGTGACGGGTTCGGCGCCGCCGATGCTGACGCGCACGCCGCCGGCATGCGGGCGGTTGCCCTCGATGTGCAGGGCGTCGACCAGCGCGTCGCCGACGATGCGCAGGTTGGCGCGGCCGCGCGCCGGTTCCAGGTAGGCGTCGTTGGTGCTGACGCGGCGTCCGGCGATGCTGTTGATGGCATAGGGCGAGGCCCCCGAACCGGTCGGGGCGTTGTGGTCCTCGCACCAGCCGTAGCCCAGCGCCAGGGCGGCATCCTTCAGGGCGCGGTCGACGCTGCCCCAGGCGGGAACGGGCGCGCGATAGACCGGGATCGGGCCGTCGGCGCCGTGATAGGGCGCGTCGGGGAAGTTCCTGTCGGTTTCCAGCTTGCGGAAATAGGGCAGCATGCTGGCCCAGTTCCAGCCGGCGCAGCCTGCTGCCTCCCACCGGTCCAGGTCGTCCGGCACGGCGCGGATCGCGATCTGGCCGTTGATCGTGGAGCTGCCGCCCATGGCGCGGCCGCGCCACAGCAGCTTCGGCTCCTGCCGTTCCGTCCGGCGGGCGAGCAGGCGCGGCCAGCGGTAATCGTCGTCCCCGATGGCCCGCATCGGGTTGGGACTGCGTATGTGTTCGGGCGTGTCGGCCGAGCGCATGTCGCGCCCTGCCTCCAGCAGCAGGACGCGCGTGCCGGGGTCTTCGCTGAGCCGGTTGGCCAGGACCGCTCCGGCCGAACCGGCGCCGATGATGATGTAGTCGTATTCGGGATCGGTCACGGAGCGTCCACTTTCGTCAGGTCGGGTGCGGGCAATGCAAGATCGACTCCGACGCCGATGCAAGGTGCCGCGGCGGCGCCGGACGTCATGGGCGCGGAGGTCCCATCGGACGCCCACGGCACCTTTCCCGCCGCCCGAAGGACGAAGGTCCGTCCATACGGTCGTTTGGGGGGTGATCTCGCTGTATCTTCGTGTGTATGCTCACCTGACGCCGACCCGTAACGCAGGAGTTCGACCATGGCCCTCAAGCGTCAGATGAAGCTCGGTATGTCGATCCGTGGGCTCGGCTATCACGTCGCGGCCTGGCGGCACCCGGATGTGCCGGTCGACGGGACGGTGCGCTTCGATCATTACGTGCGCAGCGCGCAGGCGGCGGAGCGTGGGCTGTGCGACATGATCTTCTTCGCCGACGGCATCGGCATCCGCGAAAAAGACGAGCCGAAGGGTTCGCTGGCGCGGTCCGGGTACGAGATCGTGGAAATGGAGCCGATGACGCTGCTGCCGGCGCTGGCGGCGGTGACGAAACATATCGGCCTCGTGACGACTGCCTCGACCACCTATAACGAACCCTACCATATCGCCCGCAAGTTCGCGACGCTGGACCTGATCAGCGGCGGGCGGGCAGGGTGGAACATCGTCACCTCCTGGTCCGACGCCGAAGCCCGGAACTTCAATCGCGCCAAGCACCTGGACTACGACACGCGCTATGAGCGCGCCGCCGAGTTCGTCGAGGTCGTCACCGGCCTGTGGGATAGCTGGGAACCGGACGCCTTCGTCTACGACCGCGAGAACAGCGTGTTCTACGATGAAAGCAAGCTGCACGTGCTGGACCATCGCGGCAAGCATTTTCAGGTGAAAGGACCGCTCAGCGTCGCCTGCATGCCGCAGGGACGGCCGGTGCTGGTGCAGGCCGGCGCGTCGGAGCCCGGGCGCCAGATCGCCGCGCAATGGGCCGAGGTCATCTATGCGGTGCAGGACTCGATCCCCGCCGCCCAGGCCTATTACCGCGACGTGAAGGGCCGCATGGCGCGCTTCGGCCGCGATTGGGACGATCTGAAGATCATGCCGGCGCTGCGGCCGGTGGTCGGCCGCACCCGGCAGGAGGCGCAGGACAAGTTCGACCAGTTGCAGGCGCTGATCGATCCGCTGGTCGGCCTGGCGCGCGCCTATAACGAACTGGGCGACCTCAGCGGCTATCCGATCGACGGCCCGGTGCCGGACCTGGAGGTCGAGCCGCAGATCCGCAGCGCCCATGAACGGATCATGCGGCGCGTGCGGGAGAACAACTGGACGATCCGCCAGCTTTGCGAGCAGTTGGCCGGCGCCGGCGGGTTCTGCGTGATCGGTACGGCGTCCGACATCGCCGACGTGATGGAGGAGTGGATCGACGCCGAAGCCTGCGACGGCTTCAACATCACGCCGACGCACCTGCCGTCGGGCTGCGAGGATTTCGTCGGCTTCGTCACGCCGGAACTGCAGCGTCGCGGCCGGTTCCGCACGGCGTACGAGGGACGGACGCTGCGCGAGAACCTCGGCCTGAAGCCGCATGTGAACCGCTATGTGGCGCAGCGCACGGAGGCCGAGACGCGGCTGGCGTCGGACTGATACCAGGCGGCGAGTCCGGCCTGTCCCGTCACGGCCGGCCTTGTGAACTAGCCCGGCAGCCGGAACTCGATCGCCTGCGCGCCTTCCCACAGGCACATCTTGCCCAGCGGCAGCAG
>NZ_DASZTJ010000039.1:0-12801 GCF_035548235.1 Rhodopila sp. | reverse complement strand
CCGGGTTTCAGCCGGTGGAAGCGGATCGCACAGGCCTTTGCATCGCGGTTCGCCACCTGGACTTCCAGGCGCTTGGCGGGACATGGGACCGGTTGATCGAATCGATCCGCCGCGGGTCGCCGCGATTCGCGGCGCTGCTGGCCGGTTCCCGGCCGGCCCTGCCGAGGCCGCTCGCCGTTGCCGGCGTGCCATACGGGTTTCTCCATCGCCCCGATGCCCATCAAGCCGGCGCCCATTCGCCCGGCGCCGACCGCCTGTTCCGCCTCGGCGACCAGGCCGCGGTCATCCCTTCGCTGACCGGGCACGGTCTGGCGATCGCGCTGCATAGCGGGCGCGCCGCGGCCGAGGCCTGGCTGGCCGGGCGCGACGCCCGGACCTTCCACGCAGCGCTGCGCCAGGCCCTGGCCAGGCAGATGCGGCTGTCCGGCGCACTGCATGCGGCGTTCCTGTCCCCGTCCCTGCAGCCCTGGGTGCTCCGCGCCGCTCGGCTGCCCGGTCTCGTGCGCCACACCGCCCGCTTGACACGAATCCATGCCGGCTGATCCGGCGGCTCACCTTGCTGTCAAACCCGTTCCACCGCCCGTATGCGCGGAAATGTCAGGTTGCATCACAGGCACGCCCGGAGCAGAAAGCGGCATGCGCTCCGGCAAGCTCGTGTCCCGGCTGGATATTTATATCTTCCGCCAGGTTCTTGTTGCCCTTCTGGTCACGACCGGCGGGTTGACCGCGCTCATCTGGCTTACCCAATCGCTGCGGTTCGTTGACCTCGTGGTCAATCGCGGCCTGTCGCTCATGGTGTTCCTCCGCCTGACCTCCCTGCTGATCCCCAGCTTCATTGCGGTGATCCTGCCGATCACGACCTATATCGTGATCCAGTTCGTCTATCAGCGCATGGCGAGCGACCGGGAACTGACGGTGATGCGGGCCGCGGGCCTGTCGCCCTGGGCATTGGCAAAGCCGGCCCTGGCGGTGGCGGTGCTGGTGACCGTCATAGGCTACGGCCTGAGCCTCTGGGGCGTTCCGGAATCGATGCGCTCCTTCCGGCAGTACCAGTGGGAGATCCGCAACCGGCTGGCCGCCTTCCTGCTCCAGGACGGCGTCTTCACGCCCCTGTCGGACAAGCTGACGGTCTATATCCGCTCCCGCGACACGGACGGCACGCTGCGCGGGATCCTGGTCGACGACGCACGCGACCCGACCGCCCATGCGACGATCCTGGCGGAGCGCGGACGCCTGGTCGAAGGACCCAGCGGCCCGCGCGTGCTGCTGATCGACGGCAGCCGGCAGGTGATCGACCACCAGACCGGACGCCTGGATACGCTGACCTTCAAGCAGAACCAGATCGACCTGGCCGACGCCACCAAGGACGACGGCACCCGGGTGCCGGACATGTCGGAAGTCTCGCTGTCCGCCCTGCTGCACCCTCATCCGCTGCTGGAGCGCGACCGCGGGAAATGGATCGCCGAGGCGCACAAGCGCCTGACCGCCCCGCTGACCACGCTGTCCTATGCGATGATCGGGCTGTTTTCCGCCCTTGGCGGCCAGTTCCGGCGGCACGGCAACATCATGCGGCCGATGGTGACGATCGGGGTGATGGTCGGACTGCTGGCAGTGGGACTTGCCTTCGGCACCGTCGCGGCGCGCGACAACCGATTGATCTTCCTGCTCTGGCTGCATGCGACCCTGCCCGGCCTCATATGCTGCTGGCTGTTGCTGCTGCCGTCGATCAGGACCCGGTCGGTGCGCATCGGACAGCCCCGTACCGCCGCGGCCACGGTGTAGGCCGTGACGGCAGCGGTCACTCTCTCGCTCTACATCGTCCGGCAGTTCGCGTTCAGCGTCACCGGCATGTTGCTGGCGCTCTCCGGCCTGGTGTCGATGTTCGATTTCATCGAGCTTTTGCGCCGCTCCGCCAGCCATCCCGAGGTCAGCTTCGGCATGGTCAGCCAGATCGCCGCGCTGCGCCTGCCGTACGTGGCGATGCAGATCCTGCCCTTCGCGATCCTGCTGGGCGGCATCCTCTGCTTCTGGCGCCTGACCCGTTCTTCCGAACTGATCGTCGCGCGGGCCGCGGGGATCTCGGCGTGGGAGTTCCTGACCGCCCCGACGATGTGCGCGGCGCTGTTCGGGGTCATCGCGACCGCGGTCATCAGCCCGGTCTCCTCGGTCATGCTGAGCCGAGCGGAGACGCTGGAGAGTCTTTGGCTTGATGCGGGGGGCGGACCGCTGGCACTGAACGGCGGTCAACTTTGGGTGCGCCAGGCCGATCATGCGCTGGCGCCGCACGGCGTGGCGATCATCCACGCCCAGTCCGTGGCGCTGAAGCGCCGCCAACTGACGGCACAGCAGGTCAGCGTCTTCCGGCTCGACGACAAGGACCAGTTCCTCTCGCGCATCGACGCCACGAGCGCCAGGCTCGAATCCGGCTACTGGCAGCTTCAGAACGCACGGTCGCTGAAGGCCGACCAGCTTCCCGACGCCCCGCGTGAGATCAACCTGCCGACCGACCTCACCGTCAGCCGGGTGCAGGAGAGTTTCGCCTCCCCCGACACGCTGTCGGTCTGGGCGTTGCCGGGCTTCATCGCCCTGCTGGACCGGTCCGGGTTCTCCTCGATCCGTCACCGGCTGCATTTCCAGGCGCTGCTCGCCCTGCCGCTGCTGTCGGCGACGATGGCGCTGGTGGCCGCCGGGTTCTCCATGCGTCCGGCGCGGCGCGGCGGCGTGGCGAAGATGATCGGCAGCGGGGTCGCCGCCGGTTTCGCCCTGTTCGTCATATCGAAGGTCGCCGAGGAAATCGGCCAGTCCGGCACGCTGCCGGTCGTACTGGCCGCCTGGGCGCCGGCCGGGGCGGGTTTGCTGTTTTCGGTCGCCCTGTTGCTGCACATGGAAGATGGCTGAGGATGCTGGTTCCGCCTGCCTGCCGCTCGCGCGCTCTATTCGCCGGCCTCGTCATCCTCTGCTTCGGCTCCGTGGCCGTCGGCCCCTTTCCGGCTCGGGCGCAGCTTTCGACGCTGACCGGCAACCATGGCGGCCCGGCTCCCACCCAGAATGAGCCGGTGACCTTCACCGCCGATTCGGTGCAGTACGACAAGAACAACGCACTGGTGACCGCGACCGGCCATGTCGAGGCCTGGCAGAACGGCCACATCCTGCGGGCCGACAAGGTCACCTTCGACCGCAACACCGGCGTCGCCGCCGCCACCGGCCATGTCGTGCTGATGGAGCCCGACGGCGAGGTGATGTTCGCCGACTATGCCGAAATGCGGAACAACATGCAGGACGGCATCCTGAAGGACATGCGGGCGCTGCTGCAGCAGAACGGCAGGCTCGCGGCGAATGGCGCGCAACGCACCGGCGGCGCGATCAACGAGTTGTCGAAGGTCGTCTATACGACCTGCAACCTGTGCGCCAAGGACCCGACGAAGCCGCCGCTCTGGCAGATCAAGGCGTCTTCGGCGGTGCAGGATACCGAACACAAGCGGATCGAGTATCGGAACGCAACACTGGAAATGGACGGCATCCCGGTCGCCTATTTCCCCTATTTCTGGAACGCCGACCCCTCGGTGAAGCGGGAATCCGGCCTGCTGCCTCCCCTGCTCGGCACGACGTCGAATATCGGGGCGTTCTTTGCACAGCCGTACTATTGGGTGATCGACAACCAGTCGGACGCGACTTTCGTACCGATGATGACGACCCGCGCCGGCCCGCAGCTCGATGCCGAGTATCGGCGCCGCTTCAATGCCGGCGTGCTGGACCTCAACCTGTCCGGCGGCTACGTCGACAACTCTCCGCAAGGGTCGATCGCGGCCACCGGCCAGTTCGCCTGGGACGATACCTGGCGCTGGGGGTTCGTCATCAACCGTGCGTCGTCGTCCGACTATGTGCGGGATTTCCACCTGACCACCGGGCTGGGGGGCGGCGACCAGAGTATCCTGAACAGCCAGATTTACGTGGAGGGGTTCGGCGACGGTTCCTACGCCCGACTGGACTCGAAGTTCTACCAGGCCCTGACGGGCGCGCTGAACAGCACGTCCCTGCCGGTCGTGCTGCCGCGCTATGAATACAATTATGTCAGCACGCCCGACTCGCTGGGCGGCCGGTGGTCGGTCTCGACGATGGACTTCAACGTCATCCGCAGCGAAGGCGAGAACACGCGGCGTGCCAGCCTGACGACGGAGTACTCGATTCCCTTCGTCGGGGCCCTGGGTGATCAATGGAAGATCACCTTCCATGGCGACGCGGCCGCGTACGACGCGTCCCGGCTCAACGAACTTCCGGTCTATTCGGACAACAAATACACCAACACGACGCGGGCGCTGCCGCAGTTGGGGCTGGACTTCCGCTGGCCGTTCGCCCGCGATGGCGGCGCTTGGGGGACGCAGTTGATCGAGCCGATCGTGCAGGTAATCCTGGCCCCGCAGACCGGCGACAGCCAACTGACGAAATACCCGAACGAAGACAGCCTGGATTTCGAGTTCACCGACGCGAACCTGTTCGGTTTCAATCGTTTCCCCGGTATCGACCGGCTGGAGGGCGGGTCGCGCGTCAATGTCGCGATGCATGGCGCCTGGTACCTGGGCGGCACGACCTTCGATGGGCTCGTCGGCCAATCCTATCGCACCAACAAGGACAACCTGTTCCCCGAGGCCTCAGGCCTACACGACCAGGTCTCGGACATCGTCGCGCGGTTCAGCTTTGCGCCGACCCGTTGGTTGGACCTGACCTATCGGACGCGGCTGGACAAGAGCTCGCTGGCGACGCATTTCGCCGACGCGGTCGCGACCGTCGGCGTACCGAGCTTCAACGTCAACGCAGGGTATATTTATACGAACTTCAATCCGTATACGTATTATGATCAGGTGGCGCCGCCGCCCTCCGGCAACCCGTATTACTTCCCCCGCAACGAAGTCTCGTTCGGCGTCAACTCCCGGGTTGGCAATTACCGGTTCAATGGCTACGCACGACGTGACGTCAGTAACAATCGGATGGTCGCTTGGGGAGCCGACGCTATCTACGAAGATGAATGTTTCATTTTTGATTTACGGTTCTATCGGCGCTACACTAGTTTGGACGGCGATAACGGTTCGACGACCGTCCTGTTCCTCCTCACCTTCAAGACAATCGGCCAGTTCGGCTATCGGGCGTTGTAAGTATGCACGAAATTTCATCTGCCTCGCTTGATGCGAACCGCGCCGCCAGGCGGCTCATCCCTGTGGCCGGCGCACTACTGGGCTTGTGCCTGCTGGCGCCGGCCGCGAACGCCGCCCAGGCGGTCCGGTCGCCGGCGGCGAAATCGGCGGCGGCGCCCTTGGCCGACACCAGCCGCATCGCCGCGGTGGTCAACGGCGACGTCATCAGCGAGGCCGACATCCAGAACCGCGCCCGGCTGTTCGCCGTATCGACGGGCCTGCCGCTGACGCAGGACGTGATCGACCGGCTGCGGCCGCAGATCCTGCGCCAGCTCATCAATGAGCGGCTGCGCGTGCAGGAAGCGCAGAAACGCAAGATCGTCGTCCCCGACGCGCAGATCGCCGCCGCGATCAAGGAGATCGAGTCGCGCAACAACATGTCCGCCGGCGCGCTGCGGCAGAAGCTCGCGGCGGACGGCGTCAGCAACCGCACGCTGATCGACCAGATCCGCGCACAGTTGGCCTGGACCCAGATCCTGCGCCAGGCCGCTGCGGACAAGATCCACATCACGCCCGCGGACGTGAAGGCCCAGCAGCAGCTTGAAGCGCAGCAGGTCGGCAAGACCGAATATCGGATCGGCGAAATCTTCATCCCGGTCGACAACCCCGACAACACGGCGGACGCGGAACGGTTCGCCGATACGGTGATCAAGCAATTGCGGGCGGGCGCCCCCTTCCCCATCGTCGCGGCCCAGTTCAGCCAGACCCAGGCTGCCCTGGACGGCGGTGAGGTCGGCTGGGTGCAGCCCAACCAGCTCGACAGCGGCGTCGCGCAGGTCGTCACCCAGATGCCGGTCGGCGCGATCAGCAACCCCATCCGGGTGCCCGGCGGCCTGTCCATCGTCAACCTGCAGGCAAAGCGGCAGATCGGCAACGAGATGGCCACCGTCGTCACCGTCCGCCAGGCGTTCTTCCCCTTCACCGCACCGTTGACCGACCCGCGGAACCCGACGGACCAGCAGCGCCAAGCCCTGACGAAAGCGCACGCCGCGATCGCCCAAGTGCATGGGTGCGCGGACATGGAGGCCTATGCCAAGGCCAACAACCCTCCGAACCGGCCATCCGATCCCGGGGAAATCCGCGTCGACGCCGTCAATCCGCCGGCGTTCCGGCAGTTGCTGTCGACCATCCCCCTGGGCAAGCCCACCGAACCCCTTGTGTCGCGCGACGGCATCGCGGTCCTGACCGTCTGCACCCGCGATGAGAAGAATATCGGCGAAGTCAGCGCCCAGGACATCGAGCGCAGCATGTTGAATGAACGGTTGGAAGCGATCTCCACGCAGATGATGCGCGACCTGCACCGGAACGCGAACATCGAACTGCGGGACCGCGGCGTGTGAGCACCGGCGGGGCGGCATTCCCGCCCCCACAGGGATCGCCGCCGAAACTGCCCCCCCTGCGGGACGTCATCGCTCGGCATGGCCTGAACGCTCGCCATGCCCTGGGCCAGCACTTCCTTCTCGACGGCAACCTGACCGACCGCATCGTGCGGGAAGCCGGCGACCTGACCGGCCGCCACGTCATCGAGATCGGACCAGGCCCGGGCGGCCTGACCCGTTCGATCTTGGCATCGAACGCGGCGTCGGTGACAGCAATCGAGCTCGACCGCCGCGCGATCGGTGCGATCCAGGAACTGGCGGAGACGGCCGACGGACGGCTGCGGGTGATCGAGGCCGATGCGCTTCGGATCGATTGCGCCAGTCTGACGCCGGCGCCGCGGCAGATCATCGCCAACCTGCCCTACAACGTGGCGTCCCCGCTGCTGGTCGGCTGGCTTCGCCGCGCGGCAGCCTTTGAGCGGCTGACGCTGATGTTCCAGCAGGAGGTGGCGGAGCGGATCTGTGCCACGCCCGCGTCCGCCGCCTATGGGCGGCTGTCGGTTCTGAGCCAGTGGCTGTGCGACACCCGGATGGTGACCCGCATCCCGCCTGCCGCCTTCACGCCGCCGCCGAAAGTCTGGTCGGCGGTGGTGGCGATGGTCCCGCATCCGGCCCAGCCGGAACCGGACCTGTTCGCCCGGATGGAACGGCTGACCGCGGCCACCTTCGGCCAGCGGCGCAAGATGCTGCGAGGCTCGCTGCGGTCGCTGGGGGGCGAGGCATTGCTGCACCAGGCCGATATCGCGCCGGAACGCCGGGCGGAGACGCTGACGATCGCCGAGTTCGACAGGCTGGCGCGGCTGCTGCCGTAATCGGCCGGATTTGCCCCCTTTGGCTTTGATCCGGAAGGCCCGCGTGCCAGACTGCGCGGACAGGAGGACAACGGCCATGAACGATATGCCCGAACCCGCTGGTCAGGAGACCGGGGGACTCACCGGCAGGCAGGTCGCCGAGCTGGCGGAGCAGTTGAACCAGTTGCTGCGGCTGCGGACATTCCCGATCGGCATGAAATTGTTCGCCGACAAGGCGGAGATGGAGGCCGTCCCCGGCCTGCGCCGTCCGGCAAAGGGCAAGACGTTCTCCACCTGCCAACTCGTCACGCAATCGCGCATGGCCGGCTTCACGCTGGGCATCACGACCGAGAACGTGCCGCCGTTTTCCAGTTGCAGCAGCGTCATCGGCCTGGACGCGCCGGGCGAGATCTATACCTCGGGCCGCAAGATGGAAGGCGTCTGGTTCGAGAGCCGGGAGGCCGCCGCGCAGCACCAGTTGCAGATGCCGCGGGTGTCACCGGACGGCTGGCAAGGCCTGGCGATCTCGCCGCTGCGGACCGGACGGCTGGACCCGCCGGACATCTGCCTGTTCTACGGCAATCCGGCGCAGATGATCCTGTTCATCAACGGGCTGCAATGGCGCAACTACCAGCGCTACGACTTCTCCATCACCGGCGAGAGCGCCTGCGCCGACAGCTGGGGCAGCGCGCTGAAATACCGCAAGGTCAGCCTGTCGATCCCCTGCTACGCCGAACGGCGCTATGGCGGCGTTGCGGATGATGAGATGCTGATGGCCTGCCCGCCCGCCGACCTGCAGCGCGCCGTCACCGGCCTGCAGGGGCTGTCGAAAGCCGGGCTGCGGTATCCGATCATGCCGTTCGGCCCGCAGGCGGAGCCGGCCGAAGGTATGGCGAAGAGCTATGCCGGAAAAAGCTGACGCGCCGGTTTGGTTGGACACCGGACCGGTCGCGTGTCGGCGGCCGGATTGCCTGATTGCACGGAAAGCCGCAGTTTAGCGGCCGACCGATTTCTGGAGCTGTCCGCATGCGCAACGCCGTCCGTCTTCTGCTCTGGACCGACAACACCAAGCCCTATGTCGACGCGATGGCCGCCGCAGGCCTGAGCGACCGCGTCGCGCTGGAAACCGTCTCCCGCAAGCAGGCGCTGTCGCCCCAGCAGTTGGCGGAGACCGAGGCGCTGATGGTCGCCAACGTGCCGCCCGGGTTGCTGCCGAAAATGCCGAAGCTGAAATGGGCGCAGGCGATGACGGCCGGCGTCGAGGCCTGGCTGGCGCTGCCCGACCTTCCGCCCAACCTTACGCTGACCTGTGCCCGCGGCACCCATCGCGAGTCCATGCCGGAGAACATCATCGCCTCCATGCTGTATGTGACGAAGCCGATCCCGGCTTGCGTGGAGGCGCAGAAGGACAGCCACTGGGCGCACATCGTCGCCCCCCCGATCAACGGCAAGACACTGGGCATCCTGGGCCTGGGCGAGATCGGCGGCGAGGTCGCGCGCATCGCCAGTGCGCTGAACATGCGCGTCATCGGCACCAAGCGGCGGGTGGAAAAGCTTCCCCATGTCGCAGAGGTATTCCCGACCGAACGGACCGACGCGGTGCTGGCGCAGTCGGATTACGTGCTGCTGCTGCTGCCCGCCACGCCGGCCACGGACAATTTCCTCGACGCCGCGAAGCTTGCGCGCATGAAGCCCACGGCCTGGCTGCTGAATTTCGGCCGCGGCCACCTGATCAAGGATGACGACCTGATCGCCGCCGTGAAGGCCAAGACGATCGCCGGCGCTGTGCTGGACGTGTTCCGGCAGGAGCCGCTGCCGTCGGACCATCCGTTCTGGAAGACGCCGGGCATCATGGTCCTTCCCCATATCGGCGGCCCGCACCCCGATCGCGACACCATCGTCGCTCGGCTGTTCGTCGATAACCTGCGCGCCTACCTGGACGGCAAGCCGCTGAAGCAGGTGGTCGACCGAGCGGCGGGATACTGAGCGCGCCATGCCGGAGCAAACCCCGATCCATGACGACCTGTATCCGCGTGTGGCGGCGCTGGTGCGCGACGCCGTGGCGCGCGGGATGGAACGCGACGCGGTCGTCGCGGTGCTGATCGATATCCTGACCTCACCGGCATTCGACCCGGCGGTGCCCGATCCGACCGCCGATTCCGTCATCCGCCCGGACTGGGAGCGCAGCCCCGACGTCGTTCAGGTCACCGATGCGGTGACCGCCAACGTCCCCACGGTCGGCGTGCAGGCCGAGGACGATTTCATCGCGCCCCTTACCTCTCACGACTGATCGCCACGCACCTGGACGCCGGCGGCTAATCCTGGACATCGACCTCGGGCCGGTCGCCGCCTTCCGAACGTTCCTCCCGCCAGGTGCCGTTGGCGTCCTGATAGGCGATCGTGGTGGTCTCGCCGGGCGTGTGCTGTTCCCGCACCACGCGCCGCGCCGCCGCCAGCGCGGCGTCGTGCGAGCGGAACGTCTCCGAGAACGTGCCGTTCAGCATATAGGCCCAGCCGCCGTCATGCTGGACGATCTTATAGTGGTAATGCGCCATCATCGGGGCCCTCCTCGGTTTGAAATGGCATTATGGGAAGCGAACGCCAAGACGGGCGGGTCAAGACGGGCGGGTCAAGACGGGGCGGGTCAAGACGGGGCGGGTCAGGATCAGCGCCGCCTGGTATAACCTGCCCCAACGACAACAGCGGAGGATCGATCATGCCTGCCCGAACCGGCGCCGCGTTCCTGCGTGGCCTGCGCGACGACCGGCAGCTTTGGCTGGGCGGCCGGAAGGTGACGGACCCGCTGGACCATCCGGCGCTGCGCGGGGCAGCAGAATCCGTCGCGGCGGTCTACGACCTGCAGCACCAATACCCCGACGACTGCCTGACGACCGATGAAGAAAACGGCGAGACCATTGCCGTCAGCCATATCATCCCCCGTTCGAAGGCGGACCTCGCACTGCGGCACAAGGCGCTGCGGCGGGTGGCGGAGTTCTCCGTCGGACTGATGGGACGCACGCCGGACTACATGAACGTCACTTACGCCGGGTTCGCCGGCCGGTCCGACGAATGGGGCGCGAACGGCAACGAAGCCGGCGCCGCCAACCTGGTGGCGTTCCAAAAAGAGATGCGGCGGCGCGACCTGAGCCTGACGCATACGCTGATCCACGCCATGTCGGACAAATCGAAAGGCAACGTTCCCACCGGCCTCGACGTCACGCAGTTGCACAAGGTGGAGGACACGGAACACGGCATCCTGGTCCGCGGCGCCCGCGTGCTGGCGACGCTGGCGCCGTTCGCCGACGAGATCGCGGTCTATCCCAGCCAGCCCATGCCGAACGCGTCGGCGCGTCACGCATTGTCGTTCTGCATTCCGATGGCGACGCCCGGGCTGACGTTCATCTGCCGCGACAGCGTCTCCTGTCCCGGCAGCCTGTTCGACCATCCGCTGTCCGCCCGCTTCGACGAGCAGGACGCGTTCGTCATCTTCGACAATGTCGAGGTGCCGCGGCACCGGGTGTTCGTCGACGGCAACCTCGCCGTCTACAACACCGTCATGTCGACGAGCTGGCGCGGCAACGCGATGCAGCAGACGATGATCAGGGCATGGACGAAGCTGGAATTCGCCTACGGTATCGCAACGCGGATGGCCGAGGCGATCGGCGCCAATGACCCGAACACGCAACAGATGCTGGGCGAGATCTGGACCTATGCCGAAATGACCCGAGCGGCCGTGGTTGCAGGTGAAACGGGGGCGTATGAGCACGGGAACGGCGCCTGGTTTCTCGATCGGCGGCCGATGGACGCGCTGCGCGCCATGCTGCCGTACTGGTTCCCGCGGGTGAACGAGATCATCCGCCTGATCGGCTCGCACAACGTACTGGCGACGCCGGCGGCGGCGGATTTCGCCGATCCGTCGCTGCGGCCGCTGATCGATACCTATCTGCGGGGTGCCGGCGACGTTTCGGCGGAGGAAAGGGCACGACTCTTCCGCTTGGGCTGGGATTTCGCCGGCAGCGCGCTCGCCAGCCGCAATGAGCAGTACGAGCGGTTCTACCTGACCTCCGGCGCCCGGAATCGCCAGGGGGCGCATTTGCGGGCAGACCGGGCGGAACCGTTCCGGCTGGTGGACCGGTTCCTGCGGCAGACGCCATAGGAAACCGCCGCGGGATACCTGCCGACGGAACAAGCCGCGTGACGTTCATCCGGTCCTTCCGATGTGCCGGATCGGGACCGCCGGCGCCCGTCGGGGCAACTCCTGCCCGGCGGGCGCGGCTCTTGCGTTGCCGGCACGGCCCTTGCGTTGCCGGCACGGCTCTTGCGTGGTCCGCCGGCAGCCTGTTACGGCCCCGGCAACCGATGCGACCCTGACCACCTGCGAGGCATTTGATGACGTTACTCTCCCGCCGCTCCGCCCTCCGGCTCGCGGCCGCGGCCACTGTCGGGACCGCCGCCCGGCGCGGGCTCGCGCAGCCGGCGATCGGCAAAGGCACGACCCTGACCGTATCGACCTGGGGCGGCGTGACGTCGGACGGGCTGCGCGATCACCTGGCGCCGGAATTCGAGAAGCTGACCGGCGCCAAGCTCGCCTTCGACATCGGCGGCCTCGGCGCACGCTACAACAAGCTGCTGGCGCAGAAAGGCAACCAGAGCGCCGACGTGTTCTACGGCACGGACGAATCGATCGTCGGCGGCCTGCACGACGGCGTGCTGGAATATGCCGACGAGAAAGCGCTGCCGAATTACGCCGACCTGTATGAGTGGGCGAAGACCGTCAAGGCGCCGGCGGGTCAAGTCGGCCTGGTCGCCAGCACGCTGATTTCCTACGTGCTCGCCTATAACCCCGAGAAGGTGAAGACGCCGCCCAAGGCCTGGGCCGACATGTGGGACCCGGCATTCGCCGGCAAGCTGGCCTTCGCCGCCCCGGCGCACAGCCAGATGCCGGCCTTCGTGATCGTCGCGTCGGAACTGGCCGGCGGCAGCGCGGAGAACGTCGATCCAGGGTTCGCGAAACTGGCGAAGCTGCGGCCGAACAAGCTGACGGTGTTCTGGACCGACTGGGCGCCGATGCTGAAGACCGGCGACACCATCGCGGCAACGGAATTCGACTACTACCTGGAGACGATGAAGGCCCAGGGCTACCCGATCGACTACGTCTTCCCCGCGGAGAAAGCGTTCGGTGCCGCCGAGGGCGCGGCCCTGGTCGCCGGCACCAAGAACAAAGAGATCGCCCAGGCCTTCCTGGACCTGACCATCGACCCCAAGCTGCAAGCGGTGTTCGCCGAAGCGGTCTACTGGGGACCGACCAACAAGCTGGTCAAGCCCACGCCGGCGGTCGCCGCGAAGATGTCCTACGGCGAGGCGAAGATGCAGCAGATCCGCTTCTTCGATCCGGAATTCTGCTACCGGAACCGGCCCGCCTGGACGGAGCGGATGACCACC
>NZ_DASZTJ010000038.1:0-27716 GCF_035548235.1 Rhodopila sp. | reverse complement strand
GCAACGCGTGCACCAAGGCGTTCTCATAGACTTTCTCCAAGAACCCGGTCCGGTCCCCGGAGTACGCATCACCATCAAGGGCAGCCGATGATCTGCTTGGATAGGGCACCAAGCCTATCCCGACAGTCATCCATTTGCGTGTTCGGCGTGCTTTGCGGTTCCATTTTCCTTACCCGCCCGCACGATATCTGCCCGCACGATCCCGATCCATTCCGTCAACGGACCCCCCGCCTCCCACCCATGTCGGACATTCAAACCAAGACACGACCGGCAAACCAAGACACGACCGGCGAAGTTGAGCGGTCCTGCTGCCAATCGGCGGGATCAGACGCGCCCGGCCGACAGCGTTTCGAACACGTCCCCCGCGGGTGGCAGGCCCAGGACGTGCCGCCTGTGCCACAGCGCGTAGAACAGCAGTTTCCAGCAGGCGAAGCCCTGCCGCCAGCGATGGATGTTGCGGAACAGCGACTCGACCCGGTCCGGATAGGCGATCTCGGCGATTCCCGGCTGGACGGCGACCAGCGGCCCCAACCGGTGGCCCTGCGCCTTGATCCAGGCGCCGATCGGAACGGTGAAACCGGATTTCGGCGCAAAGGGCTGCGCGGCAGGCATGTTCTTCGCCAGCCATTGCCGGAGGATCCATTTCCCCGTCTTGCCGCGCAGCTTCAGGTGATCGGGCAGGCGGAACGCCGCGTCCATCACGCCGCGGTCCAGGAACGGGGTCCGTCCCTCCACCGCGTGGGCCATCGTGCAGCGGTCGAGCTTCAGCATCAGGTCGTGCGGCAGCCAGTCGGTCATGTCCAGCGCCTGGGCGGCCATCAGCGCCGAACGGCCGCCGTCGCCGGCGCGGGCCTCGGACGCGGCCATGCCGTCGCGCCAGGACATCGGCCGGGTCCGCAGTACCGGGACCTTGTCGAAGCTGCCGGCCGCCCACATCGCCTGCCCGCCGCGCCACCACGGCAGCGTCGCCTCGCGATAGCGGGGATAGCCGCCGAACACCTCGTCGCCGCCTTCGCCGGTCAGCACCACCTTGACGTCCTGGCGTGCGCGGCGGGCCAGGAACCAGGTCGGGATGACGGCGTAATCCATGGCCGGATCGTCCATCGCGGCGACGATCTCGGGCAGATGGCGCCAGACCATCGCCTCGGTCACCTCGATCGATTCGTGCTTCGCCCCCGCCGCCTTGGCGATGGCGGCCGCCTGCTCGCGCTCCTTGACCGATCCCGGCGCATCGAACCCGGCGGTGAAGGCCAGCACCGGCCGCTCGTTCAGCCGCGCCATCAGCGCCAGGATCACCGCGCTGTCGATCCCGCCCGACAGGAACATGCCGTACGGGACGTCGCTGCGCTGGTGCAGGCCCACGCTCTCGGTCAACGCGTCGTCCAGCCGCGCCAGCGCCTCGTCCTCCGAGATCGACTCGGGCGGCAGGGCCGGGACCGCCGCGATTCGCCGCCGGTCCAGGATGTGTCCGTCGGCGCAGACGATCGTCTCGCCCGGCAGGACGCGCTGGATGCCGGGGAAGATCGTCTCCGCCCCGGTCGTGAACTGCAACTGCATCAGTTCCTCGACCGCCGCGGGCCTCACGGCTCTGGCCACCAGCCCCGACTCCAGCAGCGCCTGGGCTTCCGAGGCGAAGGCGAGGCCGCCCTCGACCGACGTCAGGTAGAGCGGCTTGATGCCGAACGGATCGCGCGTGAGGGTGACGGTGCGGCGCACCCGTTCATGGATCGCGATGCCGAACATGCCCCGCAACTCCTTGGCATAATCGGCGCCGAGCCGGGCCCACAGGTGCAAGGGGGGCTCGCAATCGGAGTCGCTGCTGAAATTGACGTCGGGCAGCGCGGCGCGGAGTTCGCGGTCATTGTAGATCTCGCCGTTCCCCACCAGGGCGGCGGCACCGGCGAACAGGGGCTGGTCGCCGGTCGCCAGGTCGATGACCGCCAGCCGGCTGTGCAGCAGCGCGACGCGGCCGACGACGGCGTGGCCCTGCCCATCGGGACCCCGGTGCTGGAGCGCCCGCATCAGCTTGGCCAGCACGGCCTGGTCCGGGGCGGGCGAGGAGGGATGGAGGATCAATCCGGCGATGCCGCTCATTCTCGGGTCGGTTTCCTTGCGTTCGGGGCGTCCGGGCCGCGCCGTGGCGACGGCGCCGCCCGGCGGTCTTGTGGACCAGTCGACGGCCGCGGCCAATGGGTTAGCCAATGGGACCCCCAAAGGGGCGGCCAATGGAGCGGCCAAAAGGAACGGCCAGCGGGACGGCCAGCGGGACAGCCGGCGGGCGGCCGGTGCGGGTCTCGCGCATGCTAACGCGGGAGACATGCCGCCGGAACCAGACAGGTCTGCATCTTCACCGCGATTTTCGATGCTTGACTCGCAACCGAGCGGCTTCTAGACATCGCGCCCTCGGCCGACCCCGGTTATGCGTGGGATGGTCGCTGGTTCGCAGGCATATGGCGCATGCGGTGCCGTCCGGTCAGGGACCGGGCTTAGGCCGTAAGCAAGGTAAACCCGCGGGATGGGGCCTTATGGTTCCGGACCCGTGGGCATGTCTGTTACCGGTGGCCCGATCATGCGCCGGCGACGCTCGTTTGAAGGATAGAGATAAGGCGCATGCCGACGATCAACCAGCTCATCGCCAAGGGGCGGGAGCCGCAGAAGACGCGGAACAAGGTTCCCGCCCTGCAGGGCTGCCCGCAGAAGCGCGGCGTATGCACGCGCGTCTATACGACGACGCCGAAGAAGCCGAACTCGGCCTTGCGCAAGGTGGCGAAGGTCCGCCTGACGAACGGCTACGAAGTGGTCAGCTACATCCCGGGCGAGGGGCACAACCTGCAGGAACACTCGGTGGTTCTGATCCGCGGCGGGCGCGTGAAGGACTTGCCGGGCGTGCGGTACCACATCCTGCGCGGCGTGCTGGATACCCAGGGCATCGCCAAGCGCCGCCAGCGTCGTTCGCTGTACGGCGCGAAGCGGCCGAAGTAAGGGGCGCAGGGAATGTCTCGTCGTCACCGCGCGGAGAAGCGCGAAATCCTGCCGGACGCGAAGTTCGGCGATGTCGTCATCAGCCGTTTCATGAACGCGCTGATGTATGACGGCAAGAAGTCCGCGGCCGAGGGCATCGTCTACAACGCCCTCGATGTGCTGAAGCGCCGGGGCGGCCAGCAGGCCGATCCGGTGCGGATGTTCCATGAGGCGCTGGACAACGTGAAGCCGGCTGTCGAGGTTCGCTCGCGGCGTGTCGGCGGCGCCACCTACCAGGTGCCGGTCGAGGTGCGGACGGAACGGCGCCAGGCCCTGGCCATCCGCTGGATCATCGACGCTGCCCGTAAGCGCGGTGAGCACACGATGCAGGACCGGCTTTCGAACGAGCTGCTGGACGCGGTGAACAATCGCGGCGCGGCGGTCAAGAAGCGTGAAGACACCCACCGGATGGCGGAAGCCAACAAGGCGTTCAGCCACTACCGCTGGTAGGCACAGTTCAAACCCAACAGATCCGCTGCGGGATCGACGGAGAGTACGATGGCTAAGTCAAAGTTCGAGCGGAACAAGCCGCACTGCAATATCGGCACGATCGGCCACGTTGACCATGGCAAGACGTCGCTGACCGCGGCGATCACCAAGGTCCTGGCCGAGACCGGCGGCGCGACGTTCACCGCCTATGACCAGATCGACAAGGCGCCGGAAGAGAAGGCGCGCGGCATCACCATCTCGACCGCCCACGTCGAGTATGAGACGGAAAACCGTCACTATGCCCACGTCGACTGCCCGGGCCACGCCGACTACGTGAAGAACATGATCACCGGCGCCGCGCAGATGGATGGCGCCATCCTGGTCGTGTCCGCTGCCGACGGCCCGATGCCGCAGACCCGTGAGCACATCCTGCTGGCCCGCCAGGTCGGCGTGCCCGCGCTGGTCGTGTTCCTGAACAAGATGGACATCGCCGACCCGGAACTGGTCGAGCTGGTCGAGCTGGAAGTGCGCGACCTGCTGTCGTCCTACCAGTTCCCGGGCGACGACATCCCCATCATCAAGGGTTCGGCGGTCTGCGCGCTGGAAGGCAAGCAGCCGGAGCTGGGCCATGACGCGATCCTGGAGCTGATGCGCGCGGTCGACAGCTATATCCCGCAGCCGGAGCGTGCGACGGACCGTCCGTTCCTGATGCCGATCGAAGACGTGTTCTCGATCTCGGGCCGCGGCACCGTGGTGACCGGCCGCGTCGAGCGCGGCATCGTGAAGGTCGGCGAGGAAGTCGAGATCGTCGGCATCAAGCCGACCACCAAGACCACCGTGACCGGCGTCGAGATGTTCCGCAAGCTGCTCGACCAGGGCCAGGCGGGCGACAACATCGGCGCGCTGCTGCGCGGCACGAAGCGTGAGGACGTGGAGCGCGGCCAGGTGCTGGCCAAGCCGGGCACGATCACGCCGCACACGAAGTTCAAGGCCGAGGCCTACATCCTGACGAAGGAAGAGGGCGGCCGCCACACCCCGTTCTTCACCAACTACCGTCCGCAGTTCTACTTCCGCACGACCGACGTGACGGGCGTGGTGCAGCTGCCGGAAGGCACCGAGATGGTGATGCCGGGCGACAACGTGTCGATGGACGTCGAACTGATCGCGCCGATCGCGATGGACGACGGCCTGCGCTTCGCGATCCGCGAAGGCGGCCGGACCGTCGGCGCGGGCGTGGTCGCGTCAATCACGGCCTAGCATCTGAAACGACGCCGGCGCCCCGGCCGTCTGACGGACGGTTGGGGCGCCGGCTCTCGTTTCGGCGGGAAGAGACAAGAGCGAACGATGGACAATCAGAATATCCGCATCCGTTTGAAGGCCTACGATCACCGCGTGCTGGACAACAGCACGAAGGAGATCGTCAACACGGCCAAGCGCACGGGTGCGCGGGTTCGCGGACCGATCCCGCTGCCGACCCATATCGAGCGGTTCACCGTCAACCGGTCGCCGCACGTGGACAAGAAAAGCCGCGAGCAGTTCGAGATCCGGACGCATCGCCGGCTTCTGGACATTGTTGAACCGACCCCGCAGACGGTGGACGCGCTGATGAAGCTCGACCTCGCCGCCGGCGTGGACGTTGAGATCAAGATCTAAGACCATGGCCCAAGGGAACAAATCTCCTCTCCGCACCGGGCTGCTGGCGAAAAAGCTGGGCATGACCCGAATCTTCAAGGACGACGGCACCCATGTGCCCGTGACCGTCCTGCATCTCGACCAGGTTCAGGTCGTCGCCGCCCGGACGCAGGAGAAGGACGGCTACACCGCCGTCCAGCTTGGCTTCGGCAAGGCGAAGGTGAAGAACGTCTCGCAGCCGATGCGCGGGCACTTCGCCAAGGCGAAGGTGGAGCCGAAGAAGAAGCTGGTCGAGTTCCGCGTCGATGCCGACGCGGTGCTGGAGCCCGGCGCGACCCTGTCGGCGGCGCATTTCGTGCCGGGCCAGAAGGTCGATGTCTGCGGCACCTCGAAGGGCAAGGGCTTCGCCGGCGGCATGAAGCGCTGGAACTTCGCCGGCCTGGAGGCCTCGCACGGCGTGTCGATCAGCCATCGCTCGCTGGGCTCGACCGGTAACCGCCAGGATCCGGGCAAGACCTTCAAGAACAAGAAGATGGCCGGTCATCTGGGGCAGGAGCGGATCACCACGCTCAACCTGGAAGTGGCGGCGGTCGATGCCGAACGCGGCCTGATCATGATCAAGGGCGCGGTTCCGGGGTCGAAGGACAGCTATGTGCTGGTGCGCGACGCGGTGAAGCGGGCGCGTCCGGCGGATGCGGCCTATCCGGCTTCGCTGGTTGAAGCGCCGGCGGCCTGAGGGAACAGACGATGCAAGTCGATATCATCACCCTGGAGAACGCGCCGGCCGGCACCGCCGAACTGCCGGACGAGTTCTTCGCGGCCGCGCCGCGCCAGGACATCATGGCGCGCGTGGTGCATTGGCAGTTGTCCAAGCGCCGGGCCGGCACGCACAAGGTCAAGGGCGTGTCGGAAGTCTCCGGCACCACCAAGAAGCCTTACAAGCAGAAGGGCACCGGCAACGCCCGCCAGGGCAGCCTGCGTTCGGTGCAGTTCCGCACCGGCGGCGTGGCGCACGGTCCGGTGGTCCGTTCGCACGAGTACAGCCTGAACAAGAAGGTCCGCCGGCTGGGCCTGATCTCCGCGCTGTCGCAGAAGGTGGCGGAGAAGAAGCTGGTCGTGATCTCGGGCGCCGGCGGCGACACCAAGACGAACGCACTGGCGAAGAAGATCAAGGCGCTGGGCTGGTCCTCGGCGCTGATCATCGACGGCGCGGTGGACGAAGGGTTCGGCCGCGCGGTGCGCAACCTGCACATGGTGGACGTGCTGCCGACGGTGGGCGCGAATGTCTATGACATCCTGCGCCACGACGTGCTGGCGATCACCACCGCCGGGCTGGAGGGGCTGAAGGCCCGCCTGAACGGCAAGGTCGCCGAGGCCCCCGCCGCAGGAGAGGCAGCATGACCGCCGCGCTGAAGAAGCCTCTGTCGAAAGAGGCGATGTACGACATCATCCGCTCGCCGCTGATCACCGAGAAGATGACCATCCTGTCGGAGCGCAGCCAGTATGGCTTCCGCGTATCGCTCGGCGCCACGAAGCCCGAGATCGCCGCGGCGGTCGAAGGGCTGTTCAACGTGAAGGTGCTGGCGGTGAACACGATCCTGCAGAAGGGCAAGACCAAGCGCTTCCGCGGCCGTCCCGGTGTCCGCTCGGACATCAAGAAAGCCATCGTGACCCTGGCCCCCGGCCAGATGATCGATTTCACCACAGGGCTCTGAGACCATGGCACTGAGGCAATTCAATCCGGTCACCGCCAGCCTGCGCGGCACGGTGCTGATCGAGCGGTCGGAGCTCTGGAAAGGCAAGCCGGTGAAAGGGCTGGTCGAGGGCCAGCACAGCACCGGCGGGCGCAACAACCACGGCCGCATCACCAGCCGCTTCCGTGGCGGCGGGCACAAGCAGGCCTATCGCGTCGTCGACTTCAAGCGCCGCAAGTTCGACGTGCCGGCGACGGTCGAGCGCCTGGAATACGACCCGAACCGCACCGCGTTCATCGCCCTGATCAAGTATCAGGACAACGAGCTGTCCTACATCCTGGCGCCGCAGCGCCTGAAGGTGGGCGACCAGGTCGTGTCCGGCGCGCGCGTCGACATCAAGCCGGGCAACGCGATGCCACTGTCGGCGATCCCGGTCGGCACGATCATCCACAACGTGGAGATGAAGCTGGGCGCGGGCGGCAAGATCGCGCGGTCGGCGGGCACCTATGCGCAGTTGGTCGGCAAGGACGCCGGCTATGCGCAGATCAAGCTGCAGTCGGGCGAGTTGCGCGTGGTGCGGGCCGAGTGCATGGCCTCGATCGGCGCCGTCTCCAACCCGGACAACATGAACCAGAAGCTCGGCAAGGCCGGGCGCACGCGTTGGATGGGCTTCCGGCCGCATAACCGCGGCGTCGTGATGAACCCGGTCGATCACCCGCTGGGTGGTGGTGAAGGCCGCACCTCGGGCGGCCGCCATCCGGTCACGCCGTGGGGCAAGCCGACCAAGGGCTACAAGACGCGCGTCAACAAGCGGACGGACAGCCTGATCATCCGTCGCCGTAACAAGGGTAAGTAAGAGATGGCGCGTTCTGTCTGGAAAGGTCCGTTCGTCGACGGATACCTCCTGAACAAGGCCGATGCGGCCCGAGCGTCGTCGCGCAACGAGATCATCAAGATCTGGTCGCGCCGTTCGACCATCCTGCCGCAGTTCGTGGGCCTGACGTTCGGTGTCTACAACGGCCACAAATTCCTGCCGGTGCAGGTGACGGAGAACATGGTGGGGCACAAGTTCGGTGAGTTCTCGCCGACCCGCACGTTCACCGGCCACGCGGCGGACAAGAAGGCGAAGCGAGGCTAACCATGAGCAAGCCCAAGCATGCGCGCGGCCTCGCCGACAACGAAGCCCAGTGCATCATCAGCAACCTGCGCGTTTCCCCGCGCAAGCTGAACCTGGTCGCCGGGATGATCCGCAACCTGCCGGCGTCGAGCGCGGTGCACGCGCTGACGTTCAGCAAGCGGCGCATCGCGCAGCAGGTGAAGAAGGCGCTGGAGAGCGCGATCTCCAACGCCGAGAACAATCACTCGCTGGACGTCGACCGCCTGGTCGTCTCCCGCGCCGAGGTCGGCCGTTCCATCGTCATGCGCCGCTTCCATGCGCGTGGCCGTGGCCGGGCCGCCCGCGTCGAGAAGTGGTTCAGCCATCTGAAGATCGTCGTCGCTGAGCGGGCCCAAGGGGACGAGGGTCACGAAGGGGAGACCGCGTAATGGGTCACAAAGTCAATCCGGTCGGTCTGCGCGTCGGCATCAACCGCACCTGGGACAGCCGCTGGTTCGCCGGCAGCGACTATTCGAAGCTGCTGCACGACGACCTGAAGCTGCGCAGCCACCTGCGCACCAAGCTGCGCGGTGCGGGCGTGTCGCGCGTGGTGATCGAGCGTCCGGCGAAGAAGCCGCGCGTGACGATCTATGCCGCGCGTCCGGGCGTGGTCATCGGCAAGAAGGGCCAGGACATCGAGACCCTGAAGAAGGATCTCACCAAGATGGCCAAGGCCGAGGTGAACCTGAACATCGTCGAGATCCGCAAGCCGGAGATCGATGCGACGCTGGTCGCCGAGAACATCGCCCAGCAGTTGGAACGCCGCGTGGCGTTCCGCCGCGCGATGAAGCGCGCGGTGCAGTCGGCGATGCGCCTGGGCGCCCAGGGCATCCGCATCAACTGCGGCGGCCGCCTGGGCGGCGCGGAGATCGCCCGGGTGGAGTGGTATCGCGAAGGCCGCGTGCCGCTGCACACGCTGCGTGCGGACATCGACTTCGGCACCGCGACGGCGAAGACGACCTATGGCACCTGCGGCGTGAAGGTCTGGGTGTTCAAGGGTGAGATCATGGCGCACGACCCGATGGCGCAGGACCGCCGGGCGGCCGAGCAAGCGCCGCAGAGGTAAGAACGATGCTGTCCCCGAAACGCACCAAATTCCGCAAGCAGCACAAGGGCCGCATCCACGGCCTGTCGAAGGGCGGCACCGCGCTGAACTTCGGCACCTATGGGCTGAAGGCGCTGGAGCCGGAGCGCATCACCGCGCGCCAGATCGAGTCCGCCCGTCGTGCGATCACCCGCGCGATGAAGCGTGCCGGCCGCGTGTGGATCCGCATCTTCCCCGACGTCCCGGTGTCGACGAAGCCGGCCGAAGTCCGCATGGGCTCCGGCAAGGGCTCGCCCGAGTACTGGGTCGCGCGCGTCGCCCCCGGCCGCATCATGTTCGAGATCGACGGCGTGACGCCGGAGCTTGCGCGTGAGGCGCTGACGCTGGGCGCGGCGAAGCTGCCGATCAAGACCAAGTTCATCACGCGGATCGGAGACGCCTGATGGCCAAGAACGCGCTGTATAAAGCGGGCGATATCCGCGCGAAGACGCCGGATGAGCTGTCGACGCTGCTGCTGGACCTGAAGAAGGAGCAGTTCAACCTGCGCTTCCAGCGGGCCACCGGCCAGCAGGAAGGCACCGGCCGCATCCGCGAAGTCCGCCGCGAGATCGCTCGCATCAAAACCATCCAAGCCGAACGGATCCGTTCGGCCGCTCAGTCCTGAAGGAGAGAGGGCGATGCCAAGGCGCGTCCTGACCGGGCGGGTGACCAGCGACAAGCAGGACAAGACCATCACGGTTCTTGTCGATCGCCGCGTCATGCACCCGCTGTATAAGAAGTTCATCCGCCGCTCGAAGAAATACGCGGCGCATGACGAAGAGAACCTGTGCAAGGTCGGCGACACGGTGCGCATCATCGAGTGCCCGCCGATCTCCAAGCGCAAGACCTGGACGCTGATCGAGCGGAACGGCCAGATCGTCGGCAGCGCCGACGAGGCCGCGAAGGAGATCGCCGAGCATCACCCGGCGCCGCCGGCGCCCACGCCGGCGGTCTGAGGAGGGCGTCCGATGATCCATGTGGAAACCAATCTGGAAGTCGCCGACAACTCCGGTGCGCGCCGCGTGCAGTGCATCAAGGTGATCGGCGGGTCGAAGCGGAAATTCGCCTCGGTCGGCGACGTCATCGTCGTGTCGGTCAAGGAAGCGATCCCCCGCGGCAAGGTGAAGAAGGGCGACGTGCACCAGGCGGTGATCGTCCGCACCGCCTTCCCGGTGCGCCGCACCGACGGCAGCGCGATCCGCTTCGACAAGAACGCGGCCGTGCTGATCAACAAGCAGCAGGAGCCGATCGGCACCCGCATCTTCGGCCCGGTCGTGCGTGAACTGCGCGGGCGGAAGTTCATGAAGATCATCTCGCTGGCGCCGGAGGTATTATGATGTTCCACGTGTCGGAGACACGATGATGGCCGCGCGCATTCGCAAGGGCGACACCGTCCTGGTGACGACCGGCCGCAGCAAGGGTCAGCGCGGCGAAGTGATGCAGGTTTTCCCGAAGGACAACCGCGCCGTCGTGCAGGGCGTGAACGTCGCGACGCACCACGAAAAGCCGACCAGCATGGGCCAGCCGGGCGGCATCCAGCGGCGCGAGGCGACCATTCACATGTCGAACCTGAAGCTGGTCGATCCGACCAGCGACAAGCCGACGAAGGTCGGGTTCCGGGTTCTGGAAGACGGGCGCAAGGTCCGCGTCGCCAAGGCGACCGGCCAGGTGATCGAGGGCTGATGCCATGAGTGGTTCCAAGGGTAGGGCCGCGCCCCAAGGGGGCGGCAAGGGTGGTGGCAACGCCCCGCGTGGCGCGGGCGGACCGCCGGCCGGCAAGGAAGCGCAGCGCGCGGCCCGTCGTATCGAGGTCGCGGGCGTCGACAACCCGTCGGCCTCGGCCGGCGAGATGCCGCGGCTGCAGAAGCGTTACCGCGAGGTCGTGCGCCAGAAGCTGCAGGACGAGTTCGGCTACAAGAACGTCATGCAGGTGCCGAAGCTGGAGAAGATCGTCATCAACATGGGCGTCGGCGAAGCGACGGGCGACCAGAAGAAGCTGGACGCGGCGGTGGCGGAGCTGACGGCGATCTCGGGCCAGCGGCCGGTGAAGACGGTGGCCAAGAAGGCGATCGCCGGCTTCAAGATCCGCAAGGGCCTGCCGATCGGCTGCAAGGTCACGCTGCGCAAGGCGCGGATGTATGAGTTCATGGACCGGCTGATCACCATCGCCCTGCCGCGCGTGCGCGACTTCCGCGGCATCGCCGGCAAGGGTTTCGACGGGCGTGGCAACTTCGCCATGGGCCTGAAGGAACAGATCGTCTTCCCGGAAATCGTCTACGACCGGGTGGATCAGATCCGCGGCATGGACATCCAGTTCGTGACCACCGCGAAGACGGACGCGGAAGCGAAGGCCCTGCTCAAGGCTTTCGACCTTCCTTTCGCTAACTGAGTATCAAGGGAAAACCAGCGGGTATGCGCTCGATAGGTTCCGGAGGGTTCTGACAGGATGGCCAAGATTTCCAAGGTCAACCGCAACAACGCGCGCGAGGCGATGATCAAGCGCGACAAGGACAAGCGGAAGGCGCTGAAAGACGTGCTGATGGATCGCACGCTGCCGGTCGAGGACCGGTTCAACGCGTCGCTGAAGCTGGCGCAGTTGCCGCGCAACGGTGCGGCGGTGCGCTATCGCCTGCGTTGCGAGGTGACCGGCCGCCCGCGCGGCAACTACCGCAAGTTCAAGCTCTGCCGGATCGCGCTGCGCGACCTGGCCAGCACCGGGCAGATCCCCGGCATGGTCAAGTCGAGCTGGTAAGGGACGCCAATCAATGTCGATGTCCGATCCCGTCGGGGATATGCTGACCCGGATTCGCAATGCGCAGCGTGCCCGCCACTCTGTCTGCATCGCGCCGGCGTCGAAGCTGCGCGAGAACGTGCTGGGCGTTCTGAAGCGCGAGGGCTTCATCCGTGGCTTCGAATCCGAAGAGCTGCGTCCGGGCGTGGCGCAGCTTCGGATCGAGCTGAAATACAACGAGGGCGAGCCGGTGATTAAGGAAATCCACCGCGTCTCCAAGCCGGGTCGCCGCGTGTATTCGAAGATCAAGGAACTGCCGCGGGTCTATGCCGGCCTGGGCATTTCCATCCTGTCGACGCCGCGTGGCGTCATGAGCGATGCCGAGGCTCGCGCCGCCAATGTTGGCGGCGAGGTCCTGGCTCGCGTCTTCTAAGGGATTCCGCGTCATGTCACGCGTCGGAAAATATCCGGTCGAGATTCCCGCAGGCGTCCAGGTGGCCGTCGCCAACGGCTTGCTGTCCGCCAAGGGCAAGCTCGGCGAACTGAAGATGCCGCTGTCGGAGCGGATCGAGGCCACGGTGGACGGCAACAAGGTCGTCGTGAAGCCGAAGGGCAACGAGACCCAGACCCGCATGATGTGGGGCACCACGCGGGCGCTGATCCGCAACATGGTGACGGGCGTGTCGACCGGCTACAGCAAGACGCTGGAGATCACCGGCACGGGCTATCGTGCGGCGGTGTCCGGCAAGAACCTGGAAATCAATCTGGGGTTCTCGCACCCGGTGGTCTATCCGGTGCCGGAAGGCATCAAGATCACCTGCGAGCGGCCGACCTCGATCAAGGTCGAGGGCGTGGACAAGCGCCTGGTGGGCCAGGTCGCCAGCGAAATCCGCGCGTTCCGCCCGCCTGAGCCGTACAAGGGCAAGGGCGCGCGCTACATCGACGAAACCATCCGGCGCAAGGAAGGCAAGAAGAAATGAGCGCGAAGCAGGATCTCGCGACGCGCCGCCGTGCGCGCCTCCGGTTTCAGTTGCGCCAGAAGTCGCATGGCCGGCCGCGCCTGTCGGTGTTCCGCAGCAGCAAGAACATCTATGCGCAGGTGATCGACGACGCGCAGGGCAAGACCCTGGCGGCGGCGTCGACGCTGGACGCCAGCCTGAAGGGCAGCCTGAAGACGGGCGCCGACAAGGCGGCGGCGGCGGCGGTCGGCAAGCTGATCGCCGAACGCGCGCTGGCCGCCGGCGTCAAGCAGGTGGTCTTCGACCGCGGCGCTTATCTGTATCACGGCCGGGTGCAGAGCCTGGCCGATGCCGCCCGCGAAGGCGGGCTGGATTTCTAAGGAACGGTTCGAATGGCACGTGAACCCAGAGAGGGCGGTGACGACCGGCGGCGCGGCAACCGCGATCGCGACCGGCGCGACAGCAACGCCGAACGCGAAGCCGATGACGGCATCATCGACAAGCTGGTCACCATCAACCGCGTGGCCAAGGTGGTGAAGGGCGGCCGTCGCTTCGCCTTCGCCGCGCTGGTCGTCGTGGGCGACCAGAAGGGCCGCGTCGGCTACGGCGCCGGCAAGGCGCGCGAGGTGCCGGAAGCCATCCGCAAGGCCACCGAACGGGCCAAGCGCGGCATGATCCGGGTGCCGATGAAGGAAGGGCGCACGCTGCACCACGATGTCGAAGGGCATTACGGCGCGGGCGTCGTCGTGCTCCGCTCCGCCTCGGCCGGCACCGGCATCATCGCCGGCGGCCCGTTGCGCGCGGTGTTCGAGACGCTGGGCATCGGCGACGTCGTCGCCAAGAACCTGGGCAGCCGCAATCCGCATAACATGGTGAAGGCGACCTTCACCGCGCTGCAGAAATGCGCCAGTCCGCGCTCTGTCGCGACCCGTCGCGGCAAGAAGGTGCCGGAGCTGTTCGGCCGGCGCGACCAGGCCCCGGCCCAGGCATCGGCATCGGCCCAGGCATCGGCCCAGACCCAGCAGCCCCCGCAGCAGGAGGCGCAGCCCAATGGCTAAGGTGCGCGTGACCCAGATCGCCTCGGGCGCCGGCCGCAAGCCGGGCCAGCAGGAGACGCTGACGGGCCTGGGTCTGAAGAAGATCCGCCAGACCCGGGAATTGGACGATACCCCCGCGATCCGCGGGATGATCCGCAAGGTGGCCCACCTGGTGAAGGTGGAGGAGCTGTCCTGAGATGAAACTGAACGAACTGCGCGACAACCCCGGCGCGCGCCTGAAGTCCAAGCGCCTGGGTCGGGGCATCGGCTCCGGCAAGGGCAAGACCTCGGGCAAGGGCGTGAAGGGTCAGAAGGCGCGCGAAGGCGTGGCGCTGAACGGGTTCGAGGGCGGCCAGCTCCCGATCTATCGCCGCCTGCCGAAGCGGGGCTTCAAAAACATCTTCCGCAAGGAATATGCCGCGCTGAACCTGAGCGTGCTGGACAAGGCGATCGAGTCCGGCAAGCTGGACGCGTCGCAGCCGATCACCGAAGCCGGCGTCATCGCCGCCGGCATCGCCCGGTCCGGCAAGGATGGCGTGCGGCTGCTGGGTGGCGGGTCGATCTCCAAGGCGGTGCACATCACCGTGTCCGGCGCGTCCGCGTCGGCCAAGGCCGCGATCGAGGCGGCGGGCGGATCGGTGACGACGACCGTCGCACCGAAGGCCGCGGAAGCGGCGGCCTAACGCGGCTGGACCGGCGGCCGGGAGGCCGCGGCTTCAGCCCTGTCATCCGTCCCGGCCCGGTTTGACTCCGTCCCGGGCGCGGCCTGACCCCGTTCCAGGCGCGTCTTGACCCCGCCTTGGGCCTGGCTTGACTTCGTCCCGGCTCGGCTGCCTCCGTCATGGCCCGGCCTGTCCGGGCCATCTCCGTCCTCAGGGGTGAACGATGGCCCGGTCACGCCGGATCAGGACGATGGTGGCGTTGCTTGGTTGCGGCGGCGCTGCCTGGTTGCCGATCCGGTGCCGAAGGGGCGTGCAGGGGGCGTGTCCGGCGGGCGCTCCGTCCAGGTCTCGGGACCTGAGCCGCCGCGTGCCGCCATGACCGGAAGAAGAGACGCACCCGCATGATCCCGTTGTCGTGCCGTCTCCACGCAACCGAGACCATGCCCGCGATACCGTAAGCCTGGGCGACCGAAGGTCTGGCGCGCGCCGTTCGCGCTTGCTTCGACGCGGCGCCGGACCGATAACAGACCCGACGGAAAAGGGGATTTCGATGGCTTCCGCTGCCGAACAGCTCGCAGCCAACTTCAACATGGGCGTCTTCTCGAAGGCGACCGAACTCAAGCAGCGCATCTGGTTCACGCTGGGGGCGCTGGTGGTTTATCGCCTGGGCACCTACATCCCGGTCCCCGGCATCGACGCGTCCGTCATGAACGAGATGATGTCCCAGCACGGCAACGGCCTGCTGGGCATGTTCGACATGTTCAGCGGCGGGGCGCTGCGGCGCATGACCATCTTCGCGCTGAACCTGATGCCGTATATCAGCGCCAGCATCATCATCCAGTTGATGACCGCCGCGGTCCCCTCGCTGGAGGTGCTGAAGAAAGAGGGTGAGGCGGGGCGCAAGAAGCTCAACCAGTACACCCGCTATCTGACCGTCTTCATCGCGATGTTCCAGGCCTATGGCATATCCATCGGGCTGGAGAGCATGCATGGCACGATGGGACCGGCGGTGATCGATCCGGGCTGGTTCTTCCGGATCTCCAGCGTCATCACCCTGGTCGGCGGGACCATGTTCCTGATGTGGCTGGGCGAGCAGATCACGTCCCGCGGCATCGGCAACGGCACCAGCCTGATCATCATGGCGGGCATCATCGCCAACCTGCCCAGCGCGTTCTTCTCGGTGCTGGAGCTTGCTCGTACCGGCGCGCTGTCGCCCTTGTTCCTGCTGGTGTTCTTCGTGATCGCGGTGGCGACGATCTTCGTCGTCGTCTTCGTGGAGCGGGCCCAGCGGCGGATCCCGGTGCAATACCCCAAGCGCCAGGTCGGCAACCGCATGTTCGGCGGCGATTCGACGCATATCCCGCTGAAGCTGAACACCTCGGGCGTGATCCCGCCGATCTTCGCCAGCTCCATCCTGCTGATCCCGGCGACGCTGACCAGCTTCGCGCAGAACGCGCCATCCTGGGTGCAGTGGATCTCGGGCCAGCTCGCACACGGGCAGCCGCTGTACATGGTTTTGTATGCAGCGCTGATCCTGTTCTTCTCGTTCTTCTACACCGCGGTCGTCTTCAACCCCGAGGAGACGGCGGAGAACCTGAAGAAATACGGCGGTTTCGTTCCCGGCATCCGGCCGGGCGCGGCGACCGCGAAGTATTTCGATACGATCCTGACTCGCCTGACCTTCTTCGGAGGCGCCTACCTGGTGGTGATCTGCCTGCTGCCGGAAATCCTGATCAGCGATTACGGGCTGCCGTTTTATTTCGGCGGCACCTCGATTCTGATTGTCGTTTCGGTTACCATGGACACCATAACCCAGGTCCAGTCCCATCTGGTCGCGCATCAATATGAGGGACTGATCCGCAAGAGCAGGGCGAAGGGACGTCGGTGAAGCTGATTTTGTTGGGTCCGCCCGGCGCGGGCAAGGGAACGCAGGCCAAACGGCTGGAGCAGCGCTACGGGATCGTGCAGATCTCCACCGGCGACATGCTCCGCGCCGAGGTCGCGGCGAGCACGCCGATCGGCCGGGAAGCGAAGGCCGTGATGGAATCGGGCGCCCTGGTGTCGGACGATATCCTGGTGCGCATGCTGGCCGCCCGCCTCGACCAGCCGGACGCCGCCAACGGGTTCATCCTGGACGGGTTCCCCCGCACCGTCCCGCAGGCCGAGGCGCTGGACGCGATGCTGGCCCGGAAGGGCCTGAAGCTGGACGCGGTCATCGAGCTGAAAGTCGACGACGCGGCGCTGACCGACCGCATCGCCGGGCGGTTCACCTGCGCGAAATGCGGCACCGGCTATCACGATTCGTTCAAGCAGCCGGCGAAGCCGGGGGTCTGCGACGTCTGCGGCTCCACCGAGTTCGTCCGCCGCGCCGACGACAACCGGGAGACGGTGGGCGCTCGGCTGGCGGCGTATCACAAGCAGACGGCGCCGATCATTCCGCATTATGCGAAGACGGGCATCCTGCGCAGCGTCGACGGCATGGCGGACATCGACGAGGTGGCGCGGCAGATCGACGCGGTGCTGGAAAAGGCCCGGTAATGCCGGTCGCCGACGCGCGCGGCTGGTGAGGGCCGTCGCCCTCGCGCCCTCGCGCGTCATCCCCCACGCGCCCACGCGCGCTATCCCCCACGCGCCCTCGCGCGCTATCCCCCGCGCGCCCTCGCGCGATGTTGATAAGTCTCCGTTGACTCTTCGGCGGCAGAAACTATAGTCCGCGCCTCCGGCGTGAACCCCCTGCGGGATTGGCGCCGCTTGCGCATTTTTCAGCCCAACAGGGCAGGACAGGCCTGGTCAACGAACCAGGCGACAGGAGAACCGAGCGTGGCGCGTATTGCCGGCGTGAACATACCGACGAACAAGCGGGTGACGATCAGCCTCCGCTACATCTATGGTATCGGCCCCACCAAGGCGGCCGAAATCTGCGATAAGCTTAGCATCCCGGACGAGCGGCGCGTCAACCAGCTTTCCGATGAAGAGATTCTGCGCATCCGCGAACTCATCGACCGCGAATATAGGGTCGAGGGCGATCTGCGGCGTGAAGTGGCGATGAACATCAAGCGGCTGATGGACCTGGGCTGCTATCGCGGCCTGCGGCATCGCCGTGGCCTGCCGGTCCGTGGCCAACGGACGCACACGAACGCGCGGACCCGCAAGGGCAAGGCGGTCGCCATCGCCGGCAAGAAGAAAGTCACGAAGTAAAACCGGCCTTCGGGCCCGTTCATTTCCCCATCCCGGCCGCGCCGTTCTCCGGCGCGGTCGGCAGTTGAAGCAGGATCGAGACACTCATGGCGAAACCCGCCGCATCCGCCCGTCCACGGCGCAAGGAACGCAAGAACATCACCTCCGGCGTGGCCCATGTCGCCGCGACCTTCAACAACACCGTGATCACCATCACCGATGCGCAGGGCAATGCGATCGCGTGGTCGTCTTCGGGCAGCCAGGGTTTCAAGGGCAGCCGCAAGTCGACCCCGTATGCCGCGCAGGTCGCCGCCGAGGATGCCGGCCGCAAGGCGCGCGAGCACGGCATGGAGACGCTGGAAATCGAGGTCAGCGGACCGGGGTCGGGTCGTGAGAGCGCGCTGCGCGCGCTGCAGGCCGTGGGCTTCGCGGTGTCCGCGATCCGCGACATGACGCCGATCCCGCATAATGGCTGCCGCCCGCGGAAGCGTCGGCGCGTCTGACGGTTCTTGTGCACGGCGCGGGCCCTCGCCCGCCGCCGGCGATGACGCTGTCAGCCGAACGCAGGTTCGGCTCGAAAGGTGTTTAGATGAGACAAAGCGCAGTCATTCAGCGAAATTGGCAATCGCTCATCAAGCCGGAAAAGCTGGAAGTCGAGCCGGGCGCCGATCCGGCGCGCGTCGCGACCGTCGTCGCCGAACCGCTGGAACGTGGTTTCGGCATGACCCTGGGCAACGCGATCCGGCGCATCCTGCTGTCGTCGCTGCAGGGCGCGGCGGTGACCGCGGTGCAGATCGACGGCGTGCTGCATGAGTTCAGCTCTGTGCCGGGCGTCCGTGAGGACGTCACCGACATTGTGCTGAACATCAAGCAGCTCGCGCTGCGCATGCACGGCGAAGGCCCGAAGCGGATGACGCTCAGCGCGACCGGCCCCGGCGAAGTGCGCGCCGGCCAGATCCAGGCCGGCCACGACATCGAGATCATGAACCCGGACCTGGTGATCTGCACGCTGGACGACGGCGTGAAGCTGGGCATGGAGTTCACGGTCAACCTGGGCAAGGGCTACGTGGCGTCGGCCGCCAACCGGCCCGAGGACGCGCCGATCGGCCTGATCCCGATCGACAGCATCTACTCGCCCGTCCGCCGCGTGTCCTACCGCGTCGACCAGACCCGCGTGGGCCAGGTCACCGACTATGACAAGCTGCTGCTGACGGTCGAAACCAACGGCGCCGTGACGCCCGAGGACGCGGTGGCGCTGGCCGCGCGCATCCTGCAGGACCAGCTCCAGCTCTTCATCAACTTCGACGAGCCGCAGCAGATCCGCGCGGAGGAGCCGCAGGACGACCTGCCGTTCAACCGCAACCTTCTGCGCAAGGTGGACGAGCTGGAACTGTCCGTCCGCTCCGCCAACTGCCTGAAGAACGACAACATCGTCTATATCGGCGACCTGGTGCAGAAGTCCGAACAGGAAATGCTGCGCACGCCGAATTTCGGCCGCAAGTCGCTGAACGAGATCAAGGAAGTGCTCACGTCTATGGGCCTCAGCCTTGGCATGACCGTTCCGGGCTGGCCGCCGGAGAACATCGAGGACCTGGCGAAGCGGCTGGAAGAGCCGTTCTAAGCGTATTCAAGGAACCATCCCATGCGTCACGGCGTAGCCGGCCGAAAGCTCGGCGTCACCTCCACCCACCGCATCGCCATGCTGCGCAACATGGCGCATGCCCTGCTGAAGCACGAGCAGATCACGACGACGCTGCCCAAGGCGAAGGAACTGCGCCCGGTGGCCGAGAAGCTGATCACCCTGGGCAAGAAGGGCGGGCTGGCCAACCGGCGCCGCGCCATCGCCGAACTGCGGGACGACGTGATCGTCACCAAGCTGTTCGGTCCGCTGGCCGATCGCTACAAGGCGCGCCAGGGTGGCTACACCCGCGTGCTGAAGGCGGGCATGCGCTACGGCGACGCCGCCGACATGGCGGTGATCGAGCTGGTCGACCGCGACCCGGCCGCCAAGGGCCAGGACAGCGGCCCGGTGCAGGCCAAGGAAGAGGCCGAAGCCACCGAGGAGTAAGGGGCCTTTCGCCCCGGGCGCAAGCCGGCCGGGGCATGGGCACCCTTTGGTCGTGTTCGGCGCTGAAGTTGGCCGGGCACGCGCACGCCCCCGTCGTGGCGGACTCCGACTATGGCGGGGTCCGGATACGCCCCCGTCATGGTCGGCGCAGGCCGATTTCTCTCCACCGGCCCCGCAAGGCGCGGATGGCGGGCCTCCGCCCACCATGGCGCCGGGGCTACCCGCAGGCGGGGTTGACCGACCGGCACGTCGCCTCGAACCCCTCGGAGATGAACTCCGGCCGGCGGTACAGCCCCTTCATCCAGCTCGCCAGCATGCACAGCTCATCGAGCTTCAGCACCTCATCCAGCGTCCCGGGCGGGAAGGTCAGGCCGAAGGCGCCGGCGATGATGCCCAGCAGCGACTCGACCTGTTCGATCACCAGGCCGCAATCGGTCTCCAGCACGGCGGTGCGGACCAGGATCGATTCGTCGATCTCGAACTCGTCCCGGATGACCTTCACGATCCACCGGAACATGTGCATCCAGTTCTTGATGTCGTCGGTGGGCGGTGGCACGGCGCGCCTTTGGACTGAGCGTCCGTCCGTCGTCGCATAGAATCGATAACAAACACTTTACGGTCCGGCAGCGAACGCCGGTTTCGCGAAAATTGCGCGCGCGCATGCCCGCCCTGATCCGCACGGGGGTTTCCTGACGCGCACGGCCGCGCAACACTGCGAAAAATGTCAGAGCGCAATCCTACCATCCGCGTTTCGAACGAGACGCGACTGACCGCGGTGATCGTAGCCTGCGCGCTATTCATGCAGAATCTCGATTCGACCGTCATCGCCACCGCGCTGCCGACCATGGCGCGCGCCTTCGGCTACGACCCGGTGCGGATGAACGTGGCGCTGACCTCCTACCTGCTCAGCCTGACGGTGTTCATCCCCGCCAGCGGCTGGGTCGCCGACCGCTACGGCACGCGCAACGTCTTCCGAGCGGCAATCGTCGTCTTCACGGTGGGGTCGATCCTGTGCGGGCTGTCCAACGGATTGCCCGAACTGGTGGCGGCGCGCGTGCTGCAGGGCGTGGGCGGGGCGATGATGGTGCCGGTGGGGCGCCTGCTGCTGCTGCGCACGGCGGCGAAGACCGAGTTGGTGGCGGCGATGGCCTGGCTGACGATGCCGGCGCTGCTGGGACCGGTCGTCGGGCCCCCGGTCGGCGGCTTCATCGTCACCTGGTTCAACTGGCGCTGGACGTTCTTCATCAACATCCCGGTCGGCATCCTGGGCCTGGTCGCCGTCACCCTGTTCATCAAGGACTTTCGCGAACAGCCGCGCGGCGGGTTCGACCTGCGCGGGCTGGCGATCTCGGGCCTGGGCCTGCTGTTCGCCATGGGCGGGTTGGAGACGGCGGGACGGGGGATGGTCTCGGTGCATTTGACCGAGGCGATGATCGCCGGCGCGCTGGTGATGGCGTTCTTCTATTACCTGCATGCGCGCCGCCACCCGGCGCCGCTGCTGGACTTCACCTTGATGCGGCTGCCCTGTTTCGGGCTGTCCTTCACGGCGATGATGCTGTTCCGCACCGGCATCGGCGCCATCCCGTTCCTGCTGCCGATGATGCTGCAGGTCGGCTTCGGCGATTCGGCGGCGCAATCCGGCCTGGTCACCTTCGCCAGTTCGGCCGGCGCGCTGGTGATGAAGCCGGCGGCGCAGCACGCGCTGCGGCTGTTCGGCTTCCGCGACACGCTGATCTGGAACGGCGCGCTGAGCGGCATCATGCTGCTCGCCTGCGCGGCGTTCCGCCCGACCTGGCCCGCCGCGGCGATCTATGCCGTCCTGCTGCTGGGCGGCTTCCTGCGGTCGCTGCAGTTCACCGCCTATAACACGCTGGCCTACGGCGACGTGCCCCGCCAGCAAATGAGCGCGGCGACCAGCCTGTACACCGCCGGCCAGCAGCTTGCCGCCACGATCGGCGTCTCGGTCGGGGCGCTTGCGCTGGAGGCCGCCCGGTCGGTCTCGGGCCATATGACGCCGACGACCGGGGATTTCAGCGTGGCCTTCGTGGTGGTCGGGCTGCTGACCTGTTCGGCCGTGCCGGTCGGACTGCTGATGCCGCTGACCGCGGGGGACGACCTGACGGGACGCCACGCGCCGCAGAAAGCGGGGGAGTGAGCGCAACCGGCCCTTCATGCAACTGTCATCGTTTGGTAATTCTCTTGCAACGGATCGCCACTAACGGCTGCCGGACTGCAATGGGAGGACCCTGACGATGCAACGCCGAACCCTGCTCGCCGCCCCGCTCGCCTTGGCGGCGGCACCCGTCCTCTCTCCCGGTGCCCGCGCGGCGGACAAGGTCACCCTCACGTGGTGGCACGCCATGACCGCCGCCCTGGCGGAGCAGGTCGGCAAGATCGCCGACGGCTTCAACGCCAGCCAGTCCGGCATCGTGGTGCAGCCGGTCTACAAGGGCTCCTACGCCGACCTGCTGACGGCGGTGATCGCCGCCTCCCGCGCCGGCCAGGCGCCGCATGTCGCGCAGGTGTTCGAGGTCGGGACGGGCACCATGCTGGCCGCCGGCAAGGCGGTGAAGCAGGTCTGGGACCTGTCGAAGGAAACCGGCGTCGCCATCGACCCCAAGGCCTATATCCCCGCCGTGCGCGGCTATTACAGCCTCGCGGACGGGCGGATGGCGGCGATGCCGTTCAACTCCTCCACCGCCGTGATGTGGATCAACAAGGACGCGTTCCAGAAGGCCGGGCTGGACCCCGACAAGCCGCCCAAGACCTGGCAGGAAGTGCGGGCCGCCGCCGGCGCGATCAAGGCGAAGAACGCCGCGCCGGTGCCGATGACGACGTCCTGGCCGACCTGGGTGCAGGTCGAGCAGTACAGCGCGCTGCACAACCTGGCCTTCGCCAGCAAGGAGAACGGGTTCGAGGGGCTGGACGCCGTGCTGGAATTCAACAGCAAGGCCCACGTCAAGCACATCCAGCGGCTGCTGGACATGGCGAAGGAGGGCACGTTCAAGTATTCCGGCCGCGACGGCACGCCCGATCCGCTGATCATCTCGGGCGACGCAGCGATCTCCTTCGGGTCGTCCTCGATGCGCGGCGACCTGGTCAAAAGCGCCAAGCACGCCTGGGCCGAGGCATACCTGCCCTATGACCCCGAGATCATCCCGACGCCGAAGAACTCGATCATCGGCGGCGCCAGCCTGTGGACGATGACCGCACCCGGCCGCACGCCGGCGGAATACAAGGCGGTGGCGGAATTCCTGCACTATATCGGCAAGCCCGAGGTGGACGCGGCCTGGGCGCAGAACACCGGCTACGTCCAGGTCACCTTCGCCGGATATGATCTGTCCAAGAAACAAGGCTTCTTCGACAAGAACATCGGCGCCGACATCCCCGTCGAGCAGCTCGCCCGCGGCACCGTCACGCCGAACACGCGCGGCCTGCGGCTGGGCCGCCTGCCGGAGATCCGCAACATCATCCAGGAAGAGCTGGAGAAGGCGCTGCAAGGCGGCCAGAACGGCCAGCAAGCCATGGATGTCGCGGTGGCGCGCGGCAACAAGGTGCTGAAGGAGTTCGCCAGGTCCGTGAAGACCTGATGGATCGCCGGACCGTCTTCAACGGGCGCCTGCTGCCGTATCTGCTGCTGGCGCCCCAGTTGCTGCTGACGATCTTCTTTTTCTACTGGCCCGCCGGCAACGCCGTCTGGTCCAGCTTCATGGCCGAGGACGCGTTCGGGGAGGGATCGGTCTTCGTCGGCCTGGACAACTTCCACGACCTGCTGACCGATCCCCTGTACTTGCACTCCGTCCTGCGCACGGTGTTCTTCTGTGCCGCCGTCAGCGTCCTGTCGCTGGCGATCGGGCTGGCGCTGGCGGTGTTCGCGGACCGCTCGATCCGAGGCCAGGCGGTGTATCGCACGTTGCTGATCTGGCCGTATGCGATCGCGCCGGCGATGTCGGCAGTGCTGTTCGTCTTCATTCTGAACCCGCGCATCGGATTGCTGGGGCGCTGGCTGAACGCGCACGGCATCGCCTGGGACTACCTGCTGAACGGCACGCAGGCGATGGGCGTGGTGATCGGCGCCAGCGTCTGGAAGCAGGTCAGCTACAACTTCATCTTCTTCCTCGCGGGCCTGCAGTCCATTCCCCGTTCGGTGATCGAGGCGGCGCGCATCGACGGTGCGAAGGGCTGGCGCCGGTTCCGCACCATCGTCTTTCCGCTGCTGGCGCCGACCACCTTCTTCCTGCTGGTGGTCAACATCGTCTACGCCGCGTTCGATACGTTCGGAACGATCTACGCGCTGACCCAGGGCGGCCCCGGCAAGGACACCGAGACGCTGGTCATCAAGGTGTTCCGCGACGGTTACATCAACCACGATGTCGGCGGGTCCTCGGCGCAGTCGGTGATCCTGATGCTGGTGGTGATCCTGGTCACCGCGATCCAGTTCCGCTTCATGGGGCGGCGGACGTTGTCATGAGGCAGCGGCCCGACTACCTCGCGCACGCGGTGCTGATCCTGGGCGTGCTGCTGTTCGCGATGCCCGTCTGGCTGATCTTCGCCGGCTCCACCCAGGATTCCAGCGCCATCGACCGGGGCGAGCTGTCGCTGCTGCCGCACCTGTCGGGTCTGGACGTCTATGCGCGCGTCCTGACGCGGGGCGCGTTCGGGGCGCAGCCGGTGTGGCACATGCTGCTGGTCTCCTTCGGCATGGCGATGGCGATCGCGGTGGGGAAGATCGCGATCTCGGTGCTGTCGGCCTATGCGGTGGTGTTCTTCCGCTTCCCGTTCCGCCACGCGGCGTTCTGGCTGATCTTCATCACCCTGATGCTGCCCGTGGAGGTACGGATCATCCCGACCTACACCGTGATGGCCGGGTTCCACCTGATCAACAGCTTCACCGGGCTGTGGGTGCCGCTGATCGCCTCGGCCACCGCGACGCTTCTGTTCCGGCAGGTGTTCACCGCCATCCCCGACGAGTTGGTGGAGGCCGCGCGCATCGACGGCGCCGGGCCGCTGCGCTTCCTGCGCGACATCGTGCTGCCGGTGTCGGGGGCGAATATCGCGGCGCTGTTCGTGATCCTGTTCGTCTATGGCTGGAACCAGTATCTGTGGCCGCTGCTGGTGGCGACGGAGCCGCGGCTGGACACGATCGTGATCGGGATCGTCAAGATGATCGGCGTCGATACGCAGACGGATTGGGCGGCGGTGATGGCCACCTCGGTCATCGCGCTGCTGCCGCCCGTCGTCGTGGTGCTGGCGATGCAGCGCTGGTTCGTGGCCGGCCTGACGGAAGGCGAGAAATAGATGGCCACCCTGGAGTTGCAAGGCCTGCGCAAGAGCTTCGGCCAGACCGAGGTGCTGAAGCAGATCGACCTGTCCCTGGCGGATGGGGAGATGGTGGTGATCGTCGGCGCGTCGGGCTGCGGCAAGTCGACGCTGCTGCGGCTGGTGGCGGGGCTGGAGACGCCGACAGCCGGACGCGTGCTGATCGGCGGGCGGGACGTGACGGCGCTGGACCCGTCGGAGCGGGACATCGCCATGGTGTTCCAGAACTACGCGCTGTACCCGCACATGTCGGTGTTCGAGAACATGGCGTACGGGCTGCGCATCCGCGGCCTGCCGCGCGCCGAGATCGCCGGCCGCGTGCGGGAGGCGGCGGCGATGCTGGGGCTGGAGGCGATGCTGGACCGCAAGCCCCGGCAGTTGTCCGGCGGTCAGCGCCAGCGCGTCGCGATGGGGCGCGCGATCGTGCGGGAGCCGAAGCTGTTCCTGTTCGATGAGCCGCTGTCGAACCTGGACGCCAAGCTGCGCGTGCAGATGCGTGCCGAGATCCGCCGGCTGCAGAAACGGCTGGGCGTCACCAGCCTGTACGTCACGCATGACCAGGTGGAGGCGATGACGCTGGGCGACCGCCTGCTGATCCTGCACGAGGGCCGGCCCGCCCAGTTCGCCACGCCGATGGAGGTGTTCGACCGTCCGGCCGACATGTATGTCGCGGGTTTCATCGGGGCGCCGTCGATGAATTTCCTGCGCGGACGGCTGGAGGCCGATGGGCGGTCGTTGCGGCTGGCGGCCGGACCGGTGGTGCCGCTGACGAAACATTATGCCGGCGGCGAGGTGGTGCTGGGCATCAGGCCCGAACACCTGACGCTGGGGCAGGGGGACCTGCGCATCGCGGTCGAGCTGGTGGAGCCGCTGGGATCGGAGTCGCTGGTCCATGGACGCCTGGCGGGGGACGATGCGGCCATGGTCGTCCGAACCCCTGGCGTGGCGGTTTCGTCTGATACGGTCCTGGTCGGGGTGCAAAGCGAGCACGCGCATGTCTTCGATGCGGCAACCGGCGTGCGGATCGTGGGTGGCTAGCGTCCTGGTGGACATCCTGCTTGCCGCGGGCAAGATGGTGTGACGCAGACATGGATCGATGGACGCCGATGAACGCAGATTTTCCCGGAACCCTGCCTGAAGGGACCACGCTTCAAGGATCGGGGCTCGGCGCGCCGCGCACCATCAAGCTGGACCCGCGGGACAACGTCGCCATCGTCGCCACCGTCGGCGGCCTGGGGGCGGGAACGGTCTTCCCCGACGGCCTGGCGCTGCGGGAGCGTGTGCCGCAAGGTCACAAGGTGGCGCTGGAGGACATCCCGTCCGGCCAGCCGATCCTGCGCTACGGCACCGTCATCGGCACCGCGATCGGCGATATCCCGCGTGGCGCCTGGGTGGCCGAGGCGAAGGTGCAAATGCCGGACGCGCCGGACCTCGCCACGCTGTCGCGGGCGCGGGCGGCGGTCGCCGAACAGCCGAAGCTGGAGGGCCATACCTGGGAGGGGTTCCGCAATCCCGACGGATCGGTTGGGACGCGGAACATCCTGGCGGTGTCGACCTCGGTGCAATGCGTTGCCGGTACGCTGGAATTCGCGTTGGAACGGGTCCGGAAGGAACTGCTGCCGCGCTACCCCAATGTCGATGCGGTGGTGGCGCTGACCCATACCTATGGCTGCGGCGTCGCGATCAATGCCCCTGACGCCGCCGTGCCGATCCGCACGCTGCACAACCTTGCGCGCAATCCGAATTTCGGCGGCCAGGCGATGGTCGTGGGCCTGGGCTGCGAGAAGCTGCTGCCCGAGCGCCTGCTGCCCGAGCGTCCATTGCCCGAGCGTCCATTGTCCGAGCGTCCATTGTCCGAGCGCCCGTTGTCCGATGACGCCCCCGCCAACGACGTGATGCGGCTGCAGGACGAGGCGTTCCACGGCTTCGGCCCGATGGTCGAAGCGATCACCGGCATGTGCCGGGAGCGGCTGGAGATCCTGGACCGCCGCCGGCGGGAAACGGTACCGGTCAGCGACCTCGTGGTCGGCACGCAATGCGGCGGCAGCGACGCGTTCTCGGGCGTCACCGCGAACCCGGCGCTGGGCTTCGCCGCCGACCTCATCGTACGGGCCGGCGGGACGGTGATGTTCTCGGAGGTCACCGAGGTGCGCGACGGCATCGGCCTGCTGACCGCGCGCGCGGCGGACGACAAGGTGGCCGAGGACCTGATCCGGGAAATGGCCTGGTACGACGCCTACCTGGCCCGCGGCGGCGCGGACCGCAGCGCCAATACGACCCCCGGCAACAAGAAGGGCGGGCTGGTCAACATCGTCGAGAAGGCGATGGGTTCGATCATCAAATCCGGCACCTCTCCCATCGTCGAGGTCCTGTCCCCCGGCGCTCGGCCGACCCGGAAGGGGATGATCTTCGCCGCCACGCCGGCCAGCGACTTCATCTGCGGCACGCTGCAGCTTGCCTCGGGCATCGGGCTGCAGGTGTTCACCACTGGCCGCGGCACGCCCTATGGCCTGGCGGCGGCGCCGGTGATCAAGGTGGCGACCAACAGCGTGCTGGCCCGGCGCTGGCACGACCTGATCGACTACGACGCCGGCGGGATCGCAACAGGTGAAACCACCATCGAGGAGGCCGGCTGGGCGCTGTTCCGGCTGATCCTGGACACCGCGTCCGGGCGGACGAAGCCGTGGGCCGAGCGGTGGGGGATCGGCAATGCGCTGGCGTTGTTCAACCCGGCGCCGGTGACGTGA
>NZ_DASZTJ010000037.1:0-20966 GCF_035548235.1 Rhodopila sp. | reverse complement strand
TGAAACCCGGCATATCCGCCGGGAAACAGCGTCAGCTCCGTCGCGTCCCCCAACAGGCGGCGCGCGTGGTCGGTCAGGCGCAGATACTGTTTCAGGCCGACGGCCACGCCGGGCGCACGCGGGCGCGGACAGTCGCGCAGGTCGTGCTTGCCGGTGGCGAGGAACACCGTTTCCGCCGTCATCTGCCGCTTGTCGGGCAGGGTGAGGGTCCATCCCGTTGGGGCGGGGACCAGCCGCCTGACCGCCACGCCGGACAGGAGCGTCGCGCCGGCCCGTTCCGCCGCCAGGCGCAAGGCCTGGTCGAAGGCCAGCCGCGACAGGCTCAGGGCGGAGAACGGCAGCGGCGCCTCGGCTTCCCGAACCCCATGGACCAGCCGCACCCGGCTGACGGGGACCGCGCCCAATCCCGCGACATCCACCCCGAGATCGCAGGCGCGGGCGATCGTGTCCGCACCCAGGAAATCGCCGCACACCCTGTCGGTCGGACCGGCCGTCCGCTCCAGCAGCACCGGGGCCTCACCGCTCCTGGCCAGCGTGATCGCAGCCGCGCAGCCGGCCGGGCCGGCGCCGATGATCAGGGACTGCCCACGCATAGCCGGAACGGGACATGCCAGCGGACATCGGCCTTTACCCCGGCCTGGAGCAGCAGTGCGTGCCACTCCCGGCTGACGAAGCCGCGCGCAATCGAGATCTGCCCGTCGGTGCGGACGAAGCGGTGCCAGCCCATGACCCGCGCGAGCAGCGGAAAGCCGAAATAGGGAAACCAGTGACGGTGCAGGTCGCTGACGAACCAGCCACGGACCGCATGGGCCGACTGCCAGGCCAGGAAGCGGACCACCGCGTCGTCACTCAGGTGGTGGGCGAACTGGCTGCTGATGAAGACGTCGATCGGCGCGTCCGGCTGGTAGGCGAAGGCGTCGCCGTTGATGAAGGTGATGCGCGCCTCGGCCGGCGTGGCGGCGGTCGCGGCGCGGGTCGCCCAGGGATTGAGGTCGATGCCGGTCAGCCGCGCGTTCGGGAAGCGCTTGCGGATGGCACGCAGGCAGTCGCCATGGCCGCAGGCGATGTCGAGCAGCGAAAACGCCTCCTCCGGTGCCGCATGTCGCGCCAGCCAGGCCAAGGTGGGCCGGTGCGTCCCGGTCACTGCGTTGACCCGCGACAGGTCGCGCAGGCAGCGCGCATAGTCGTCGTAGTCGACGCATTGCGTGTCCATCGCCTCCTCCTGCGTGCTGCGCGTCTTCAGGCTCATGGCCGGGCGAAGGCGAAGCTCTCGACGCTGAGACCCGGGCCGAACGCCATGCCGAGGCCGCTGCCGCGCGCGTCGGGATCGCGGAGGATCGCATCCAGGACGAACATCAGCGTGGCGGAGGACATGTTGCCGTGCCGGCGCAGGACGTCCCGGGAATACCGCAGCGCCTCGGGCGGCAAGGCCAGTCCTTGCTGCACCGCGTCCAGGATCGATCGGCCGCCGGCGTGCACCGCGAACAGCGTCGGCGCGTCCTCGGGCACCAGCGCCTGGCCGTGATCGGGCAGCCAGCGGCGGATCCGGCCGGGGACCTGGCCGGAGAGGTGCATCTCGAACCCTTGGTCGCGGATATGCCAGGTGATCAGTTCCGCGCTGCGGGGGATCACGGTCGCGCGGAACCGGCCGAGGGCCAGGCCTTGCGGTTCCGTGGTGACCAGCGCCGCGGAGGCGCCATCGGCGAACAGCAGGAAGCTCAGCATCCGCGGGACGTCCTGGAACCGCTCCTGCAAATGCAGGCTGCAGAGTTCGAGGTTCACCACCAGCACGCGGGCGTCCGCGTCCGCGCGGACAATGTCGTTGGCGAGTTTCAGCGCATTGACGGCGGCGAAGCAGCCCATGAAGCCGACGATGGTGCGCTGCGTGCCGTCAGGCAGCCCGGCGGCCCGCATGATCTGGAAATCGAGGCCCGGCGCGGTGAAGCCGGTGCAACTGGCGACGATCAGATGCGTCACGCCATCGGCATCCAGCCGTCGGACCGCCCGCATCGCGAGTTCCAGGGCATGCGGCTCATACAGCCCCATCCGCGCGGCGGTGGAGGGAAACGCGCCGCGCCGGTAGAAGCCGGTGGCGTCGAGGACCTTGTCGCGCGGTTTCGGCCCCGGCTCGAAGATGGCGTAGCGATGTTCGATATCCGCCAGTGCCGCCATGCGCATGAACAGCGCACGGTGATACGGGTCGGTGATCGTATCGTGCCCGAACTCGACAAAGGCGTCGTGGATGTCGTGCGGCGGGACGGCGGTGGCGGTGCGGTTGATCCAGGCTTGCGTCACGAGCTGTCCTTTTGGGGCTGTCCCTTGCCGGGCCAACGCTGGATGTAAGGACGGGGGGCGGTTTCGCCAGGGCAGTGAATATTGCGATTGGCAACCGTTGAGACCAAGGGTGGCCGATCAGGCGCCGGTGATCATCCGCAAGTCCACCGCCTCGCCCATCGCCAGGTAACCCGCTCGGTTTGGATGCAGCCGGTCACCGGGGCCGCCGATGGAGGAGTTCGGCTGGAAGGCGGCCTTCATCTCGCCCGTGGCGGGATCCGTGGTGGCCGCGTCGAAATCCGCCACGCTATCGAAAATACCGGCGGAGCGGATGAACTGGTTGTAGGCTTTGCGCTTGGCATCGATCGCCGGCGTTCCGTAATCGCCGTTGGTGCTCTTCAGGGCCGAGGGCAGGGTCGCCATGACGATCCGCACGCCGGGAATCCCGGCGCGCAGGCGCTTCACGACGTCGCGCACGCCGGCCTCCACCGCACCCGGCTCCACGCCGCCGGTGCCGAAATCGTTGATGCCCTCCAGCCAGATCACCGCCCCGACATTGGCCAGGCTGATCACGTCTCGATCGAGCCGGTCCATCGCCGCCGGGCCTCCGGCGAACGGCCGAACGGCGTAATCCACCGGGCCGACCACGCGATTGCCGCCGATGCCGGCGTTCACCACGGCGAACTTGTCTCCGTAGGCCGCATGCAGCCGGCGGGAGAACACGTCAGGCCAGCGGTCGTTGCCGTTGAGGGTGGAGGCGGTCCCGTCGGTGAGGGAATCGCCGAACGCAACGATCGCCTTGGTGCCGGGCAGTGCCGTCATCTCCACCGCGTCGAGGAAATACCAGGACGTCGTGGAATAGGGATACGCATCCTCGGCTTCCGTCTTGGTGACCGCACCGGCATGCGGCTGGCTGATATAGGAGGTGGTCAGCGCCTTGGCGTGCCAGGTCATCGGGCCTGTTTCGCCGACGACGTGGACGGAGACGGCCAGCCTGCGTCCCTTGAGCATCGGCGCGGCGGGGGTGCTGACGAAGGTCAGCGTCACCGGGTCGCTGACCGTGTCCCTGCCGGGCGGGATGGTGACCAGGGACTTGCCGCCGAACGTCACCGGCCGGTTGGTGCTGGGCATCAGCGTGGCGCTGTCCTGCTGCAGGCCGCAATAGACGTGGTCGAACGTGACGGGCTTCGCACCGAAGACGTTCGACAGCCGGATGCGCGCCTGCCTGCCCCAGATGTCGGGCCTGAGGATCAGGCGAAAAGACTGATCCACGGCACCTTTGTCGGGGTCCGGAAAGGCGAATCGCAGCTCCGGCTGCGCGGTGGCGTTGCCGGTCGGATAGGGCCCCTGCACCGAGGCCGTCCAGGCGGCGACGAAATATGGTGCGGGCGCCGCTTCCGCATCGACGGACATCGCGGCAGCGGTTGCGATCGTGAGGGCGCCGAGTTCGCGGCGGGTCGGCATGGACGGTCTCCTGACGGCCGCGCCCAAGGCTGAAGCCGCATCGATGGCAACGTGGCAGCGTTGGGATGGGGCGGCAAGGCCGTGTGCCTCATCGCTGTTTATTTGACTCTGTCAAGTATCTTCGTCCACCCTGTCCCCAGGGAGGAACACGCATGGCAGTCTACGACCCGCTCCTGGCGGCCGTCGAAGCGGTACGGCACTTCAACCGGTTCTACACGAACCGGATCGGCCTTCTGGCGGAAGGGCTTCTGAACAGCCCGTTCTCGATCACCGAGGCGCGCGTCCTGTACGAACTCGCGAACCGCGACGGGTTGACGGCCACGGAGATCGGCCGCGATCTCGGCCTCGACGCCGGCTATCTCAGCCGCATCCTGAAAGCCTTCGCACGCCAAAGGCTGGTCGCGCGGCGTACGTCGGATCGCGATGCCCGGCAACGCGTCCTGACACTGACGGCGGCTGGGCATGAGGCGTTCACGCCGCTGAACGAAGGTTCACGCGCGCAGATCGGCGAGATGCTGCGAGAGTTCGGCGAAACGGATCGGGAGGCGCTCGTCGCGGCGATGCGGACGATCGAGCGCGTCCTCGGGAAGGATGGTCCGGCCAGCGACGGCACGTTGTCCCTGCGGCCACCGCGGTTGGGAGACATCGGATGGATCATCCACCGCCAGGCGCTGCTCTACCAGCGGGAATACGGCTGGAACCAGGAATTCGAAGTGCTGCTGGCGGAGATTTTCGCCGCGATGATGAAGGACTTCACGCCGGACCGGGACGCCGGCTGGGTGGTGGAACTGGACGGCCGGATCGTCGGATCGGTCTTCGTCGTCAGGCAATCCGAAACGGTCGCGAAACTGCGGCTTCTCTACATCGAACCTGAAGCCCGCGGACGCGGGTTGGGGCGCCGTCTCGTCATGGATTGCATCGCCTTTGCCCGCGCCCGCGGTTATCGCCGTCTGACGCTCTGGACCAACGACGTGCTGGTCCCGGCCCGCCGGATCTACGCCGCAGCCGGCTTCCGCCTGACATCCGCTGAACCCGTGCATGCGTTCGGCCACGACATGGTCAGCGAGACCTGGGACCTCGACCTCTGACCGCGCGGCACCGCTGGTCCTTCCGGTCTTGGCTGGGTTACGCTTCGTGTATCGATGGGCAGGAGGCCACGCATGCCGGCAGATCGCGTCGTTGTCACCGGGGGTCTTGTTCTCGCCGCGGGCGCCCCCGATGCCCGCCCCGCCGATATCGTCCTGGAAGGCGATACGATCGTCGCCATCGTCGCGCCGCACCAGGCGCAGGCCGAGCGGACGATCGATGCCGGCGGGCGGTTGATCATTCCGGGACTGATCAATGCCCATACGCATGGCCATGGCGGCCTGGGCAAGGGCATCGGTGATCGGCTGTCGCTGGAGTTGTTGCTGAACGCCAACAACTGGATCCAGGGCGGCCGCACCGGCGAGGACCGGTATCTTTCCACGCTGCTGAGCGGGATCGAAATGATCCGGAAGGGGTGCACCGCCTGCATCGACCTGACCTCCATCATGCCCGTGCCGTCGGTGGAGGCCCTGGAAGAGGTCGCCCGTGCCTATGACGACCTTGGCATGCGCGCGGTCATCGCGCCGATGCTGGCCGATCGCAGCTTCTACCAGGCCATCCCCGGCCTGATGGACGAGTTTCCGGGTGAATTGCGGCCGATCGCCGAGGCCTTTCGGACCGCGACGGCAGAGGCCGCGCTGGAGCCGATGCGCGCCGCGGCGAAGACTTGGCGGCATCCGCGCGACAGGATCCGGCTGGGCATGGCGCCCACGATCCCGCTGCATTGTTCCGAGGCGCTGCTGACCGGGTGCCGCGACCTCGCCAAGGAATACGGCATGGTGCTGCAGACCCACCTGGCGGAATCGCCGGTGCAGCGCACCGCCGCGGAACGGCGCTATGGCACGACGCTGACTGGACACCTGGCGACGCTGGGTCTGATCGGGCCGGGCTTCAGCGGCGCGCATGCAGTGTGGCTGGACCAGCGGGAAATGGAGACGATCGCCCGTCTCGGTGGCGCCCTGGCGCACAATCCCGGCTCCAACCTGCGGCTTGGCAACGGCATCGCCGATATGCGCCGAGCGGTCGCGGCCGGTGTGACGGTGGGGGTGGGGACGGATGGGTCGTCGTCATCCGACAATCAGAACATGTTCGAGGCGATGCGGCTCGCGGCTTTCCTGTCGCGTATCTACGATCGTCCGGCCGCTGAATGGTTCAGCGCGATCGAGGCCCTGGCGCTCGCGACCGAAGGCAGCGCCGCGGTGCTGGGCATGGCCGACATCATCGGCAAGATCGCGCCGGGGTACAAGGCCGATCTCGTGTTCCTCGACCTGGACCATGTCAACCTCGTGCCGCTGAACAATGCCCCGCAGCATCTGGTGAATGCCGAGGACGGGGCGGCGGTGCGCGACGTGATGATCGGCGGCCGTTTCGTGCTGAAGGACCGTGAACTGCCGGGGATCGACTGGCCGTCCATCGCCGCCAAGGCCCGGGCCGCGGCCTCGCGGCTGGCGGAGGCCAATGCCCCGGCACGCGCGGCGGCGGAGCGACTGGCGCCGGTGGTCGATCATTTCTGCGTCGGGTTGGGCCGCTGCGCCCACCATCTGCCGCGGCGGCTGATGGCGATGTGACGCCGCCCGTGCGCTAGTCCTGTTTGTCGCCCGCCGTCTTATCGTCCGCCGTGTCGCGGAAATAGGGCTCGACCGAACCTGATGCCTTCATCGTCATCGGGTTGCCGCGCCGGTCCAGCGTCTTGCCGACGGCGACCCGGATCCAGCCCTCGCTGACGCAGTATTCCTCGACATTCGTCCGTTCCTGTCCCTTGAACCGGATGCCGACGCCGCGGCGCAGCAGCGCCTCGTTGTAATACGGGCTGGCCGGGTTGGTGGACAGGCGGTCGGGCGGGACGTCGTCGGACATATGGGCACCTAGCATGATTTGCTGCCCCGATAGCCGAGGCGACCTGCTGCTGTCCAATTGGGTCCCTTCGATCGGGCCGGCATGGCGCTTTTCCGGGTCCTGTGCTGATCTTGCGGCAACAACGGGGGAGGAACCACGAGAATGGCAACCTATGTCCTGCTGCATGGCGCCTACCAGGGCGGCTGGATCTGGCAGCGCGTGACGCCGCATCTGCTGGCCGCCGGGCATCGCGTCTTTACGCCGACGCTGGATGGCTGCGCCGAACGCAGGCACCAGTTGCGGCCGGGCATCGACACCGAGAGCCAGGCGGCCGAAATCGCCGAGATGCTGTTCTTCGAGGACCTGCGCGACATCGTCCTGGTCGGCACCAGTTGCGGCGGGATGGTCGCCGCCCGCGTGGCCGAAACCGCTCGGGACCGGATCGGCCGCATCGTCATGGCCGACGCGCTGGCCCTGTTCGACGGCGAAACGGTCGCCGATCACGTCAAGCGGCCGACGGCAATCACGGACGAGGTGGGCACCGGTCCGTCGCGGGAGGACGCGGCCAGCCGGATGTTCGTTTCGCTGGACGCACCGACCAAGGAATGGGCGTTGGCGCGATACACCCCGCATCCGGTCGCGGCGATGGCGGCGCCGGTGAAACTCTCCAGCTTCTGGCAGCAGGATTGGGACGCATCGGTCATCTGGTGCAAGCAGAGCGTCAACCCGCCGGTTGCCCATCAACGGCGTGCGGCCGAGACGCTGAAGGCGAAATGGTACGAACTGGATACCGGGCACTATCCGATGCTGACGGAACCGAAGGCGCTGGCGGCGCTGATGATGCGAGGGTAGGGGAAGCGCCCTCGGTCTTGCCGCGATGCCGGACGAGGGCCACACTCTCTCAGGGAGGATCAGATCATGCTGACCGTCGCACCGACCGACGCCGTCCTGGGCGCCACGATCACCGGCGTGGATCTGTCGAAGCCGCTGTCGGACCCTGATTTCGGCCGCATCCTGCTGGCGCTGGGCGATCATGGAGTGCTGCGGTTCCCGGACCAGCACCTGGATCTGGGCGACTTGAAACGGTTCTCGGAACTGTTCGGGGAAATCCAGGGCAACCCGATCAGTGCGCTCGACCCGAACCGCCCGTATCCCGAGGTCGGGATCCTGTCCAACATCAAGGAGAACGGCGCCTATATCGGCCTGCCGGACGCCGGCCAGGACTGGCACACGGACATGACCTATCGCGACGTCATGGGGTTCGTGAACGTCCTTTACGGCATCCGCATCCCGCGCCGGGATGGCGTGCCGCTGGGCGGCACCGAATTCGCCAACATGCATGCGGCGTACGACGCGCTGCCGCAGGACGTGAAGACGCGGCTCGACGGCATGACCGTCACCCATGATTTCGAGAAATTCTGGGAACACATGCGCCAGCACAAGAACTCCGGCCGGCCGGCGATGACGGATGAGCAGCGGCGGCGGCGTCCGCCGGTGACGCATCCGCTGTTCCTGCTGCATCCGATCACGCAGCGGAAAGTGCTTTACTGCAACGAAGGCTATGCAGTCCGGATCAACGAACTGCCCCAGGCCGAGAGTGACGCGACACTGGACTACCTGTTCCGGTTCCAACTGGAACAGCGCTTCCGCTACACGCATCACTGGAACGAAAACGACCTGCTGATCTGGGACCATCTCGGCACGATCCATCGCGCCATCGCGGATTATGGGCCGGATGAGATCAGGCTGATGCGGCGCTGCCAGGTGATGGCGACGAAAGTGTTCGATCCGGACTTCCTGCGCCCCGCGCGCGCCCTGCAGATGGCTTGAAAGGACGACACCATGCGCTGGGTCCGCTTCACCCATGACGGCGTCACGGCTTACGGTTCGCTGGCCGGCGACACGATCTCGGAAATCCAGGGTGAACCTTGGGGGACGGCCACGCCGACCGGACGCAAACTACCCCTGTCGGCGGTGAAGCTGGAAGTACCGGTCATCCCGCGCACCTTCTATTGCGCCGGCATCAACTATGCCGCCCATATCCGCGAGATGGCGCATAAGCGCGGCGTGGAGCCGGTGTTCCCCGAGAAGGCCGATATCGGCTACCGCGCCAACAACGCCCTGATCGCCGATGGGGAGACGGTGGTGATCCCGGCCCATGCACCCCCCAAGGTCAATTACGAGGGCGAACTGGTCGTGGTGATCGGCAAGCAGGCCAAGCATCTGAGCGAGGCCGACGCCATGTCCTGCGTGTTCGGCTACACCATCGGCAACGACGTCAGCGAGCGCACCTGGCAGCGCGGCGACCGGACGTTCTGGCGAGGCAAGAACACAGACACGTTCAAGCCGATGGGGCCGTGGATCGAGACCGATGTGAATCTGGATACGATGGAAACGATCGTCCGGGTCAATGGCAAGGAAGACCTGCGTTTCAAGACCAACGACATGATCTTCGGCATCGCGCACTACATCAGCGTGATGACGAAGTACATGACGCTGTATCCGGGCGACGTGATCTGGATGGGCACGGACGGCACCTCGCCCGATCTGGTGGACGGCGATGTCGTGGAAGTCGAGCTGACGGGCATCGGCGTGCTGCGCAACCCGTTCGCGAAGGCTGTGGCCTGATTCCCGCTGCCGGTTTCGCCTGCTGCGAGGAGGTCGTACAGTCCCGCGGTGGGAGGCCCACGGGAGACATCGAGCATGAGCGATTTCGAACTCGTCTGGGATTCGCGCTGCGGGGTGGCGGAATCCCCCGTCTGGGACGCGCCGAACCGGCGGTTGCTGTTCGCAGACATCAACGGCAGGCGGATCAACGCCTTGTCGGTCGACAGCGGCGATCGGACATCCTGGGACTTTCCGGAGGTCGTCGGCAGTTTCGGCCTGTGCCGGTCCGGCCGCCTGGTGGTGGCGCAGCGCCATCACATCGTGGTGTTCGATCCGGTTTCGACTGAATTGCGGCGGCTGACCGATGCGGTGGACGAACCGCCGACCAACCGGCTGAACGACGGGAAGGTCGGGCCGGATGGCGCGTTCTGGGTCGGCAGCATGGACGAGAACTCGCCCCGGCAGAAGATCGGCGCGCTGTACCGCGTCACTCCCGACGGGCGCATCACCAAGGAGGCGGACGGGATCGCCGTCTCGAACGGTCTCGCGTGGTCGGCCGATGGACGGACGATGTACCACTCGGATTCGACCGCCGCCATCGTCCAGGCGTGGGATTTCGACCCGGTGAGCGGCGGGCGATCGCGGCATCGTATCCTGGCGACATTGGCCAACGAGGACGGACGCCCGGACGGGGCCGCCACGGACATGGACGGGAATTACTGGTCCTGCGGCCCTTCGGCGGGGGTGATCAATTGCTTCAGCCCGGAAGGGAAATTGCTGCGGAAATGGCCGTTTCCGGTGCCGGGTCCGACGATGCCATGCTTCGCCGGCGACCGGCTGTATGTAACCTCGCTGCGTGAGGGCAAGTCAGCCGAGGTCCTGGCTGCTCACCCCACGCTAGGCGGGTTGTTCCGTGCCGCGGCGCCCGCCGTCGGGGCGCCGGTCGGCCTGTTCGCCGATCAGTAACCGGGGCGGTACGGGGGCGGCGGAGGCGGATAGTTCGAATAGGCCGGCGGTGGCCGCTGCGGCGTCGTGGCCGCGCCGCCGACGGCGCCCACCGCTCCGCCGATCAGGGCGCCAGCAGCAGCGCCTCGCCCGCCGCCGGCGAGGCCGCCGATCGCAGCCCCCGCGCCGGCCCCCAGCAGCCCGCCACCGACGGCGCGTTGGCCGGGGCTGTAGGGGTCGGTACAGGCGCCCAATGTCAGGGCTGCCCCCATCAGCAGGGCGGTGGGAGTTAACAGACGTCTCATTTGGTCTTGCCTCGCTACATCAGATTGGATGACGTACCGAACCTAATAAAAATGGCAAACGCGAGGCAGGCATATTCCGAACTATCAATGGAATGAAAAGTATTCGGCCGGGCACCGTTCACGAAATCGCGCGCAGCGTCGGCCGTTCGGGCCTGAGATCCGTTCGCCCCAGGTGCGACAGGAAGACCGAGCAGAAGCGTTCGGCCGTGTTTTCCGCCACCTTGTCGAACAGCGTCTGCCAACGGAGCTGCCGTTCTCCCAGGCTCATGGACAACCCCGCATGCATGGCCGCCGCGATTTCATCCGAGTCATAGGGGTTGACGAGCAGGGCCTCCGTCATCTCCTCGGCCGCACCGGCGAAACGAGACAGGATCAGCACGCCCGGGTCCTGCGGGTCCTGGGCCGCAACGTACTCCTTGGCCACCAGGTTCATGCCGTCGCGCAGCGGCGTGACGACCGCGAGCCGCGCCAGGCGGAAGAATCCCGCCAGCGTGTCGCGCTTGACCGCCCGCGTCATGTAGCGCAGGGGCGTCCAGTCGAATTCCGAATAGCGGCCGTTTATGTCGCCGACGATCCGATCCAGCTCCCGCCGCAAGCGTTGATAGGCGCCTTGCTCTTCCCGGGAGCGGGCGGCGATCTGCAGAAACGTCAGATGCCGCCTATGCTGCGGGTAACTGTGGAAAAACCGGCCCACGGCCTCGAACCGATTGGCCAGGCCCTTGGAATAATCCAGCCGGTCCACGCCGATCGCGAGGTTGCTGCGGCCGAGGCTTTCGCGGAGCATCCGAGCCTCGGGCCCGCGAGCGGTATCGTCGGCGAGCTGGGCGAAGCCGGTGGCGTCGATGCCGATCGGATCGACGATGGCGCAGACGGGCCGGCCGTTGAACATGAAGCGCCCGTCCTTGTCGGCCGAGACATCGAGCGTTTCCGCCAGGCATTCCAGGAACGCCCGTCGATAGCTTCTGGTGTGGAAGCCGATGACATCATAGGTGGCGAGGTCGGTCAGCAGCTCATTCGCACGCGGCAGCGCGAGGAATGTCGAAGGCGGCACGAATGGGGTATGCAGGAAGAAGCCGATACGATTGCGTACGCCCAAGGCGCGCAGCTCGGTGGCCAGCGGGATGAGGTGGTAATCGTGCACCCAGATCATGTCGTCCGGCCGCAGCAGCGGGAACAATGCGGCGGCGAATTGTTGGTTTACATGCCTGTATCCCTCATAGTCGCTCGATTGGAACTCCAGCAGGCCAAGGCGCGAATGCAGCAGCGGCCAGAGTGCGCCGTTGGAAAAATTGACATAGAACGATTGGTAATCCGCATCGGTCAGATCGACCGTCGCATAGGTTATGCCTTCGGACCGCTGAACATGCGTGACGGCGCTGCCGCGCGCGGAACGGCGCCCGCTCCAGCCGAACCAAAGCGATCCCGGGATCAATGCATCAGCAAGCGCCACCGCCAGTCCGCCCGCACGGGCGGCACGTTCGTTCGGCAGCGGCACACGATTAGAAACGATAACAAGTCGTGACATTCTTAAATCTCCCGCTGCCCGTCCTTAACACCTCAACGGCCTCGATGACCGTCCGTCGCCTCCATCATGTCACTTCAGCGTGACTGAAGCTGATTTTCGGTCACTTAGGCAAAAAGGTCCACAGTCCCGCCGCAAAAAAGACCAATCCGGCTACACATCTGGCGATGCAAACAAGGCCGAGGAAGCAACAGACCATGCGCATTGCTCAAGTCGCCCCGCTGACCGAATCCGTTCCGCCCCGTACCTATGGAGGAACGGAGCGAGTCGTTTCGTATCTGACGGAAGAGTTGGTCAGGATGGGCCACGAGGTGACGCTTTTCGCCAGTGGCGATTCGATGACGGAAGCAGATTTGGAGGCGATCTGGCCGTGCGCCCTGCGGTTCGACGCGACCTTGCGCGACGGGATGGCGCCGATCATGCTGCAGCTGGAACGCTTGATCCAGCGTGCCCACGAATTCGATATCCTGCACTGCCATCTGGACTATTGGCCGTTCAGCCTGCTGAGCCGACAGGCCACGCCGCACATGACGACATTGCACGGGCGGCTGGACCTGCCCGAACTGACGCGGATTTTCGAGATTTTCCCCGACGTGCCGGTCGTCTCGATCTCGGACTCGCAGCGGCGGCCTTTGTCGGATGCCAATTTCATCGGCACCGTGCATCACGGCCTGCCGCCGTCATTGCTGACGCCGCAGGGCGGCCCGCGCGATTATCTTGCGTTCCTGGGCCGCATCTGCCCCGAGAAGTCGCCCGACAGAGCCATCCGCATCGCGCGGGCGGCGGGCAAGAAGCTCAAGATCGCCGCCAAGATCGATCGCGTCGACCGGGCCTATTTCGAAACGCAGATCCGCCCGATGATCGACGGCGAGCAGATCGAGCTGATCGGCGAGATCACCGACGCCGAGAAGCCCGACTTCCTCAGTCATGCCGAGGCGTTGCTGCTGCCGATCGACTGGCCCGAACCGTTCGGCCTGGTGATGATCGAGGCGATGGCGTGCGGCACCCCCACGATCGCATTCCCCGCCGGGTCGGTGCCGGAGGTGATCGACCACGGCGTCACCGGCTTCATCGTGCCTGACGAAGCGCAAGCCGTGGCGGCGCTCAACCACCTGGAGGTGTTTTCCCAGGATCGTATCCGCGACGTGTTCGAGGCCCGGTTCACGGCCCGGCGGATGGCTGAGGATTACCTGGCGCTGTATCGCCGCATCGCCCTGCGGACCCGGCCGGCGCTGCGGGTCGTGACCTGACGCGCCGGACCTAACCGCCGGCGGGGGCCTTGCCTCCCGCTTCATATTGTCGGGGCTGGTCATTCCGGCGGGTTTCGGCTTCTCTTTCGTCCGTCGACGGAGGGAACGGATGGCGTTGGAACAATCATTTGCCGGCAAAGTCGCGCTGGTCACCGGCGCCGGGAAGAATATTGGCCGGCGGATCGCGCTGGACCTTGCGGCGCGCGGTGCCTCGGTCGTGGTGAACGGGCGTGGAGACCGGGCGGCCGTGGAGACCGTCGTCGGCGAGATCAACCAGGCGGGCGGACAGGCCATCGGGCTGCTGGCCGATGTCTCCGACCAGGCGGCGACGTTGAAGATGGTCGCCGATGCGGTGGCGGCGTTCGGCGGGATCGACGTCCTGGTCAGCAATGCCGGGCTGCGGCGGCAGACGCCGTTCCTGGAGATGGGCCTGGCCGAGTGGCGGGAGATCCTGTCGGTGGCGCTGGACGGCGCCTTCATCCTGGCGAAGGCGGCGGTGCCGCACATGATCGGCCGGGGCGGCGGGGCGATCGTGGCGCTGTCCGGAATTTCCACTCATGTCGGGACGCTGAACCGATGCCATGTCTCGGCGTCGAAGGCGGGGCTGGAAGGGCTGATGCGCGCCCTGGCCATCGAGTTGGCACCGCACGGCATCACCTGCAACTGCGTGGCGCCGGGGGCGGTGGACACGGTGCGGGGCGCCTCGGCGGGGGTGCTGCCCAGTGCGCTGGCGGATAAAGGCGTACCCCTGGGGCGGAAAGCGACGGTGGAGGAGATTTCCGGCGCAGTGCGGTACCTGGCGGGGCCGGAGGGACGCTACATCACCGGGCAAACCTTGCACGTGAACGGCGGTGTCTTCCTGACCTGACGCCAGGCCCCGTCAGCGCAACGCCTTCAGCCGCGCGGGGACCTGGGCGATCGAGTCCAGGTCCACGTTGGCGAAGGCCAGCCGTAGGTGCCGGTCCTGGCCCGGTCCGAAGAACGGACCGACCAGCGACAGCAGGCCGCATTCGGTCGCCAGCTTCTCGCCGGCCGTCATGGCGTCGGCCTGGCTCTCGGGGATGCGGACATAAGCGAAATACGTCCCCAGCGCGTCGATCCGCCAGTCCGGAAGCTGACCCACCCCTTCGCGGAAGACCCGAGCGCGTTCGGCGATAACGGCGCGGTTGGCCGCTTTCCAGTCGTGGAGGTTGTCGATCGCCCAGGTCAGGCCCGGCAGCGGGCCACGCGGGGGGCAGATCTGCATCGTGTCCAGCACCTTGTTCAGTTCCGCGCGCACACGGGGGCCGCAGGCCATGGCGCCGACCCGGTGGCCGGCGACGCAATAGGCTTTCGAGAACGAGTAGAGGTGGATGATATAGTCGCCCCAATCGGGGTCCTGGAACAGCCTGTGCGGCGGCAGCGCGGCGTCCGGCAGGAAGTCGCGATAGGACTCGTCGAGGATCAGCCACAGGCCGCGCCGGCGGCAGAGATCGGCAAAACGGTGCAGGGTCTCGGGCGGGTAGACCGCGCCGGTCGGGTTGTTCGGGCTGATCAGCACGATGGCACGGGTCCGGTCGGTGATCAGGTCGGCGGCGAGGTCGGGGTCGGGGACGAACCCATCCTCCGCCCGACAGGGCAGGGGCAACGCCTCCAGTCCCTGCATGGTCAGCGCCATGGCGTTGTTGAAATACCAGGGGACGGGCAGCATCACCTGGTCGCCGGTCCCGCAGAGCACGGTGATCGCCATGGTGAACGCCAGGTTGGCGCCTGATGTGATCGCGACGTCGGCCGCGATCAGGTCGGCGCCATAGACGCGGTTCATGTCCGCGGCCAGCGCGGACCGCAGCGCCTCATCGCCGTCGATCGTGCCGTAGCGGGCCTGGATCGGGGACGTCGCGCCCTCGGCCAGCCGCGCGGCTAGCTCCGGATGTGTCGGATAGCCCGGCACCGCCTGCGTCAGGTCGATGGTCGCCCCCGCCCGTCCGTCATACCTCGTAGCCCAGGCCTTGGCCGTGGGGATCGGCGCGGCGAAGGTGTTGCGGATGCGAGGGGAAAGCGGTGGCGGGGTCATCCCCCCAAGTTAGCGGGCGGATCGCGGCGCCGTGAAGAGGGAACCGCTTGGTCCGGGCCTGGAGCGGGACTTTCCAGGCCCGGACGTCGGGCGGTCACGCCGCGTGCAGCAGGTCCAGCGCGCCCTCGTAGACCTCCATGTTCTTGCCGAAGGAGATCGCCGCGGCCTGCACGCCGCAAACCAGGTGCATCCAGCGCCATGGTTCGCGGGTGTTGTGGAATTCCTCGACGATGGACTGATGGTGCTTGAAGGCGTGCATCTCGGTGAAGCTGTCGTGGCAGACGATCTCCGCCAGACGCGCGATCAGCACCTTGGGGTCGTAGCCCAGGGCCACCCATTGCTGGGCGAGGTTCACGCTGTCCTTCACCTCGGGCACCGCGATCATCTTGCCCAGGTTCGACACCTTCGACCAATCGGTCGGCGGCTGGGTGAAGATGCTCTGGGTGATGGCCTCCAGCAGTTCCTCCTGGGAGCGGTGCGGCAGCTTCGCCACCGCTTCCATGTCGGGCTGCGGCCAGGGCTCCATCCGGTACTGGGTCGACTTGATCTCGGGACCGGTCTGCCAGTGCAGCAACACCAGCAGCTTGTTCTTGACGCTGAGCCCGTCGAGCCTCAGCAGCCAGCGACGCAGATTGGCGCTGGTGTGCAGATGGACGTCCATCGGGTTGCCGGTCTGGGAGCGCATGAACAACCCGGCTGCGCCGATCGACAACGCCTCCCCGGCACCTTCCAGCGACAGGCCGTCGGCGATGGCCTGAGTCAGGATGCGCGGAATTTCGGTATATTTGTCGCAGCCGCAGATCGCCTCGCCGACCTTGCCGATCGTATCGGTTTCGTCATCGCCGGTGCGTTGACGCAGGATGCGGGTCAGCAGCCCGTGCTGTTCGATCAGCGCATGGATTTCCGGCACAGCACGGAAGGTCGGGAAGCGCGCGACATAGCGAACCGCCGGGCGCATCAGGACTTTCAGGTGTTCCTTGTCATAGGTCTCGAGATACCGCCACAGCGCGGCCGGATAGATGAAGTAGTGGTCGTCCAGCGCGTTCTTCGGGATCGCCACGCTCATGAGCAGGTCGAAGGCCTCTATCGGCGGGACGTTGTCCCAGAGCCAGAGGAAGAGGTGGTCGGCCTTGTTGCTCTCGCCGCGGTCGACGGCCTTCAGGAAGGCGGCCTTGGTCGCCTCGATGCCTGCTTCCGTCACCACGTCGCCGGCGCCGTCGGCGGCCATGTCGTCAAGCCGGCTGACCGAGGCGTGGGCGGCGTCGAGCGCCTTGAATTCCAGGAGTTGGTACGGGCCGGTGACCGGATCGTTGATGTGTTTGTTGGCCAGCGCCACATGTTGAAGGACCGGGAGGAAGCGCTCTTCGCCTTCCAGGCGTTCGACCAGCTTGGAGACGGCATAGAGGCCGGCGACCGGGTGGAGCGGGCCGCCATGATGGCCGGGCGGGAGGTCGGAGGAGCGGGTGACGGCGAGGGCGGAGGCCTTCAGCATTTGCTGGATGGGGACGCCGGCGCGGAGTTTTTCCAGCGTGCGGTCGATGATTTCGCTGCGGGGGGTTTCTTCGATGAACTGGACCAGCGGCTCTATCGAATCAGGATATCGGACACGTGTATACATAATCGTCCTTTCGTTTCTTTTGAGTCGACGGGGTTGTGTGGAAAATGCGAGGTGCGGGGCGCTGCCAACGGCGCCTGGACGGCGCGGCCATCGATCCGGTGAGGGCACGGGAGAGGCGGCACGGCAATCTCCTTCGCAGAGCGGAGATCGTCCGACCGAACCCACCCCCTGTCAACCTTTCGGCCGGGATTCGGACACGATTCGTGCGGAATTTGCCCGTTTGGCATGATGTCCTTGCCAGATTGGGCCGGTCGTGGTCCAAGCCCGACGATCATGCTCGCTTACGGGATTCGCTGATGTCCGCGCCCTTGCCTGATCCGGCCGAGACGGCCGAACGTATCCTGATCCTCGACTTCGGCAGCCAGGTGACGCAGTTGATCGCGCGCCGGTTACGCGAGTCCGGCGTCTATTGCGAGATCTGGCCGTTCAGCGCCGATCCTGATCGGATCGCCGCCTGGGCGCCCAAGGGGATCATCCTGTCCGGCGGTCCGGCGTCGGTGCATGAAGCGGCGTCGCCGCTGGCGCCCCCGCTGGTGTTCGACATGGGTGTCCCGGTGCTGGGCATCTGCTATGGCGAGCAGTTGCTGTGCCAGCAACTGGGCGGGGTGGTCGAACCGTCCGACCAACGGGAGTTCGGCCGAGCCTATGTGGACGTGAAGGACGAGTGCGCGCTGTTCAGGGGCGTGTGGGAAAAAGGCGCGCGCGAGCAGGTCTGGATGAGCCACGGCGACCGGGTGACCGCGTTGCCGCCGGGGTTCCGGGTGGTCGGCACCTCGGAGGGGGCGCCGTTCGCCGCCATTGCCGACGACGCGCGCCGGTTCTATGGCGTGCAATTCCATCCCGAGGTCGTGCATACGCCGCATGGCGCACAACTGCTGCGCAACTTCACCCATGACGTCGTCGGCCTGTCCGGTGCGTGGACCATGGCCGGTTTCAGGCAGACGGAGATCGCGCGGATCCGAGCCCAGGTGGGACAGGGGCGGGTGATCTGCGGGTTGTCGGGCGGGGTAGATTCCTCGGTCGCGGCGGTACTGATCCATGAGGCGATCGGCGAGCAACTGACCTGCATCTTCGTCGACCACGGCCTGTTGCGGCAGGGCGAGGCGGAGGAGGTGGTGGCGACGTTCCGTGACCGGTTCAACATCAAGCTGGTGCATCGTGACGCGTCCGATCTGTTCCTGGCTGCGCTGGATGGGGTGACGGATCCCGAGACGAAACGAAAGACGATCGGCCGCCTGTTCATCGAGGTTTTCGAGGAGGAGGCGTCGCGGCTTGGTGGCGCCGACTACCTGGCTCAGGGCACGTTGTATCCGGATGTGATCGAAAGCGTGTCATTCACCGGCGGGCCATCCGTTACGATCAAGTCGCACCATAATGTCGGTGGCCTGCCGGAACGGATGAGGATGAAACTGGTCGAGCCGCTGCGCGAGCTGTTCAAGGACGAGGTACGCGTGCTGGGACGTGAACTTGGGTTGCCTGAAACGATCGTCGGGCGGCATCCGTTCCCGGGACCGGGCCTGGCGATCCGGATCCCGGGGGCGGTGACGCGGGAGAAGGCGGACCTGCTGCGCCGGGTGGACGCGATCTATCTGGAGGAGATCCGCTCGGCCGGGCTTTATGATGCAATCTGGCAGGCCTTCGCGGTGCTGTTGCCAGTGCGGACGGTTGGCGTGATGGGGGACGGGCGGACTTATGACATGGCCTGCGCGCTGCGGGCGGTCACCAGCACGGACGGGATGACGGCGGATGTCTATTCGTTCGACATGGGGTTCCTGACGCGGGTGGCCGGGCGGATCGTGAATGAGGTGCGGGGGGTTAATCGGGTTACGTACGATATTACCAGTAAGCCGCCTGGGACGATCGAGTGGGAGTGAGGGTGCGGGGTACTGTGGAGGGTTTTAGAGGGAAATAGAGTAGGAAAAATAGAGGGTTACGGGATAGCTTGGTGACGTCGTGTGGTCGATTGTCAATTGAGCTTGTGTCCTCAGTAAGCTGTTGATTTTTCGAGAACTCGTTTCGGCGGGTGAGAAGCGAGCCGCAGGCAGCAAAACATCCTGACGGTAGTTTTGACGGTGGTCGCCGATCCGCCATGTTACGTGCCAATTAGTTCTATTAAGCCAAATGAATGGCCGCTTTTGACTCTTGGCTGACAGCGGTAAGGCCCGCTTGCAGGGGGATGTCGGAACCTGAGTTGCGCGGAGCAGACCGAGTATCACGGATCGGCTTGACAAGGTATGGTTGCGTCTGAAAAGCTGTGGACCGCATTTGTAGCTCAAGGGGCAGAGCAGCCGCCTTTATGAAGCCTTGGCTTTCTCAGAGCGGGTGATGTGCGTTCGAAACGCGCCAAATGCACCAGGATTTGGAAACAGAATGACGCTTTACCTCGCGCGGAGCCGTCCAAGAAGCGCGTTCAAAAATCTGCTTGGCAATGCCAATCACCTTATTATTACCGCCTTGGTTGGGCTCGACGCTGTCGAACGGGGTGTTGTGCGCGAGGTGCCTGAAGATTTGAGGGCCGCATGGTCCCCGAAGGACGCGATCAGCTCTGCCAAGCGAAGCCGACGATTAATATTAGATATGGCGTTGATCAGGGCGATTGACGCAGTCGATGTCTATCTTCGCGATGCTGTGCGCAAACCCGCAATTGTACAGTCAGCAGATTTCCGCAGAGACTTAGACTCTGCGGGTCTGAGCATCTTTCAGAAGCTTCAAGCTGTTGAGCGCAACTGCGCAAACCTCGATAACCTTCCGCTGGCGATAATATTCTTGATGGTAGCGTGGCGAAACCGCAGCGCTCATTCCGAATCGGATCGGGATGCGCCGCAGCATCATCTCGGTGTCTTGCGATCTAACGCGAAGGAACTTGCGGATAGATTCCGTGGCCTCGACGCCGATATGCTCCTCGGTGGGTATGAGGCAGTGCGGCCGACAACTTTCAAAGAGGTTGCGTCACTGATTAACGCTGCCCATCACCTCGTGGCAGAGCTCGACTCGCGGCTTTTGGCATCTCTGGATGTCGAGCGTTATCTGAAGGACGTCGTCTGGGCGTCGTTGGGCGATAGCCAAAAACCGAAAGAGCTAATTGAGAAAACTAGAAAGCGGCGGGCTGTAAGCGTCTGGGGTAGAGATCCGAACGACCGAGGTGATGCCGTCTTGCGGCTGCTTAACCAGCAAGGATTTTCGACGATCGCTGCCAAAGAATTTGCCGGAGCGGTGGTCCCTGCAGCACTCATCACGACACTCCATGAGCAAACTCCGAAATCAATTCTGAATTGGGCATATGTGTCGGACTAGGCACCATGAGCCGAGCGTTACACTCAGTACGATAGGAATTTCTGACGGTACCTCCGACGGTAGTTTCTCCTCGGAGAGTAAGGCCAAACAGACTACCGTAATATTTTGCCGCTAGGCCTGAGGGGAGTTGGTAGGTCTGCCTGACTCAGACCTAATGGATTTAGAGGGGCGCGACGAAAATTACTATTCCGTAATTGCAAGAAGACATAGAGAAATGAAAATTTGATATGTCCAAATCTGTGTCTATAGGTCGGTCTGCGGACAGCTTTTCCAGATCCAAAGCGTGTGCCTCGGCTGCCGCATCGGGCTTAATTCCTCGACATCGTCTGCAATGGATTCCAACTTCGGTGCGCCTTGCTCACGAGTACTGTTATTTTCTGCACGATCGGTGCGTACAGATGCTAGTTGAGTACGAGCAGGCCAAAGCTCATCTTGTAAATTTCAAGTTCGTCAACGCCAAAGAGGCGGCTCAGTTTGAGGCTATCGCCGACGCTGAGGACTCGGTCACGGCGTTAAGAAAATTGGGCCGACTGAAGGAAGCTAGAAGGGTCGTCATCAACACCACCACACTTGGGATGGTGTCGGATTGTATACACCATATCTTTGAAGCGCTCCGTTGCATGGAGCGCCGCAAGGTGATCGTAACGTTCAACCTCTTACGAAAACCCCTGACCGATAACCTGATCTTCCTGTCTTGGATGCTGGGCGATGA